>NZ_JBYCKP010000408.1:0-8044 GCF_057473445.1 Acidithiobacillus sp. TH-A36
GCTGGGTTTGTGGCTGGAAAGTGAAGATTACCGGGTACTGAGCAGCAACAATCCGCTGCAAGGTCTGGAGCTTCTGGATCAGGAAAATGTGGATTTGCTGATCACCGATTTACGCATGCCCATCATGGATGGAATGGCAGTCCTTGAAAACGTTCAGTCCCGAGACCCCGATCTTCCGGTTATTTTGCTTACTGCCCATGGCACCATTCCTAACGCTGTAGAAGCCATGCGTGCCCAGGCTTTTGGTTATCTCAGCAAGCCGTTCAGTAATGACGAATTACAAACATTATGCACGGCGGCCCTGGCACAACGCCTCGCTGGCCGTGAACTCAGCAAGTTAAGGGCTGACCTGCGCGCTCAGGCTGGGCAAAGCATCCTCCACCGCAGTCCGGTCATGGCCAGTCTGGTCAACGAAATTACCCGCATAGCCACTTCCCAGGCCAGTGTTTTTCTTTCTGGAGACAGTGGGTCGGGTAAGGAACGTGTCGCCAGAGCTATCCACGAAGCCAGCGCCCGTAGTGACCATCCTTTTGTCGCCGTCAACTGTGGCGCCATTCCCTCCGAACTGGCCGAAAGTGAACTGTTTGGTCACGTCAAGGGGGCTTTTACCGGAGCCACTCAGGACCATATCGGGCTCATTCGCAGCGCTGATCAGGGTACTTTGTTCCTGGACGAAATCGGCGACCTCCCCCTGGCCTTGCAGGTCAAACTGCTGCGGGTATTGCAGGAAGGGACGTTACGTCCAGTCGGAGCAAAAACTGAAATATCCGTGGATTTACGCATCATCAGTGCCACCCATCAGGATATTCATGCGCTGACTGCCAGCGGCGCCTTTCGGGAAGATTTATATTATCGCCTGCACGTCATTCCCCTACGGGTTCCCAGCCTCAGCGAGCGTCCCGAAGACATCCTGCTGCTTGCCCAATATTTTCTGGATCGGGAAAGCCAGCGCCTGGAACGCAATATTCCCGGTTTCAGCCCCGAAGCCATGGACAAACTGATGCAGCGACCCTGGCCCGGTAATGTTCGAGAGCTGGAAAATGCCATTACCTTTGCCGCCGCCGTCACCGAAAAAGGCTGGGTCTCGGGAGAAGCCATTCCCGATGCCGGCCGCCAGGGTGGATCCAGTGCCTTCCCGCCCTTGCAGGATGCCAAAACAGCCTTTGAACGGGTGTACCTTGAAAATCTGCTGCGTGCCACCGATGGTAATATTTCCCGAGCCGCACGTATTGCTGGCCGACATCGCACCGATCTTTACAAGCTCATGCGCAAACATGGTCTGGCCCCGCAACTATTCAAAAACCAGGAGGATCGCGATGAGGCCCCGTAATTATCCACAACTTTCTGGCATTTTTTGTTATGCTGTTGAGGTCTTTGCTAAAACGGGGTCCCAATGACACTGCCAGTACCCGTTCAACCGCCTTCACGTTTTCAGCATCTGCATTTACGCCGCTGGTTTGCCCAGGGCCTGCTCATCTCTCTTCCCATCGGCCTGACCATTTATGTGGTGTTATGGATTGGCGGCTGGCTCAATAACTTGTTTGAAGCACCGATCAAGGCCATTTTCGGAATCGACATCCCCGGTCTGGGACTGCTCCTGACCTTGCTGACCATTCTGGGCGTTGGTTTTCTGGCTTCCCATGTCCTGACCGCATGGATTTTTGACTGGATGAACAAGGCGCTGGCACGAATCCCTGTTCTGCATAGTCTTTACAGCACCATTCAGGAAACGGTGGGATTACTGTTTGGTGGTGCAGACCGGGGCTTTCGCAGTGCTGTACTGGTCCGGCAGGGGGGAGATATGGGCTACATCATCGGGCTGGTCACCCGCGACACCCTGCACGAACTGCCGCACCTCCCCGAAGACTGTGTGGCCGTTTTTATTCCCATGAGTTATGGCGTCGGCGGCTTCACTTGCCTGGTTCCCAGAGACAAAATCATCCCGCTTCCGGACATGACACCCCAGCAGGCTTTACGTTTTGCCATGGCAGGTGGCGTCGGTGGTGGAAAAATACTTCGGGAAAAATCGGAACCCGGCATCCCGCACGAAGCTTCTGAATCCGACGCCGATTCTTCTTCATGAAGCTAAAACGGCCATTGGCCTGGGCGATTTGCAGCGAATTTGACCCGAGCTGTTCATGAAGTCAAACACTTTGCGGGAGGCGGGGTGTGTTCGTTATACTCGCCGCATACCAAAGGAGAACATGTATGGCTGAAGTGCGTAAAGCAGTTTTCCCCGTGGCGGGCCTGGGTACCCGTTTTTTACCGGCCACCAAAGCCAGCGCCAAGGAAATGATGCCGGTAGTGGACAAACCTCTGATCCAGTACGCCGTAGAAGAAGCCATTGCGGCAGGCTGCGATCAGTTGATTTTCATCAGTGGCCGGGGGAAACGGGCCATTGAAGATCACTTTGACGTCTCCTACGAACTGGAAAACGAACTGGAAAAGCGTGGCAAAAAAGCCTTGCTGGAACAGGTACAAAGTATTTTACCCAGTCATGTGAGTACCATTTTTCTGCGCCAGCCTTACCCTCTGGGGCTGGGTCACGCCGTACTGATGGCCAAGCCGGTTATCGGTGATGAACCGTTTGCCGTGCTGCTGGCCGATGATCTGATGCTCGGTGAACCACCTGTATTGGCGCAAATGGTCGAACAGCACCATCGCTATCAGGCCGGCATTCTTGGCGTCGAAGAAATCCCCCGTGAACACTCTACCCGTTATGGAGTGGTAGACGCCCGCCCGTGGGACGAACGTATTTTTCAGGTCAGCGGCATTGTCGAAAAACCCCAGCCCGAAAAAGCGCCTTCCAATCTGGGGGTGGTTGGTCGGTATATACTGCCCGCCCGTCTCTTTCATTTTCTGGAAAACACCCAGAGTGGCGCAGGAGGCGAAATCCAGTTGACGGATGCCATCGCCCATCTGCTCAGCGAACGTCAGGTGCTGGCCTATCGTTTTGCCGGTCAGCGCTTTGATTGTGGTGACAAACTGGGCTATCTCAAGGCCACCATTGCCTTCGGCAAATTACATCCCGAAGTGGGCGCCGATTTTACCGAGTATATGAACAGCCTGTGCCAGAGCCAGGGTAAGGCAGAAAATCCTGAGATTGCTCATGAAGCGTAAGGGTATTCTCCTCGCCGGGGGTTCGGGTACCCGTCTGTATCCGCTGACCCAGGCAGTCAGCAAGCAGTTGATGCCGGTTTATGACAAGCCCCTGATTTATTATCCGCTCGCCACCCTGATGTTGGCTGGAATCCGCGAAATCCAGATTATTTCCACACCCAACGATCTTCCACGTTTCCAGCAGCTTCTGGGTGATGGTCGGCAGTGGGGGATGGATTTTTGCTATGCCGAACAGGCGCATCCTGACGGCCTTGCGCAAGCCTTACTGATTGCCGAAAACTTTCTGGCGGGGAGCCCTTCAGCACTGGTGCTTGGCGACAATGTTTTTTATGGACACGATCTCAGTGAATCCCTGCAGCAAACCAACCGGGCCGATAACGGGGCAACGATTTTTGCCTACCACGTTGCCAATCCCAAGGCTTATGGCGTGGTAGAGTTTGACCGTCAGGGGTTTGCCATTGGACTGGAAGAAAAGCCTGCCAAACCCCGCTCTTCTTTTGCGGTCACCGGCCTGTATTTTTATGATGCAGACGGGAGCCGTCTGGCCCGAGAAATCCGTCCTTCACCACGGGGAGAGCTGGAAATTACCGATCTGAACCGCCTTTATCTCGAACAAAAACGTTTGCATGTGGAAGTGCTGGGACGCGGCACGGCCTGGCTGGATACCGGCACACACGCCGACCTGCTCAGCGCCGGACAATTCATTCGCACCCTGGAAGAACGCCAGGGCCTGAAAGTTGCCTGCCCTGAAGAAATAGCCTACCGCATGGGTTATATTGATGCAGACACACTTACAGAACTTGCCGCCCCACTGAAAAAAAGTGGTTATGGGGAATATCTGCTGCGCATCATTGAAGAAGGTTCTCCGTTTTGATCATTGAAAAATTGCGCATCCCGGAGGTACTGCTCATTACCCCCAAAGTATTTGGCGATGCCCGGGGATTTTTCATGGAAAGCTGGAACCAGCGGCAGTTTGCCGATGCCGGCCTGAATCTCACCTTTGTGCAGGATAACCACAGCCGTTCGCAGCAGGGCGTGCTGCGTGGCCTGCATTATCAGATTCATCAGCCCCAGGGAAAGCTGGTACGCGCTGTTTCAGGTGCTGTTTTTGATGTGGCCGTAGATTTGCGCCGATCATCATCCACATTCGGTCAATGGGTCGGGGCCACACTCTCTGAAGAAAATCAGCAGATGCTCTGGGTACCACCCGGATTTGCGCATGGCTTTTACGTACTGAGCGACACCGCCGACTTTCTCTATAAAACGACTGAATTTTACGCCCCGGAAGCCGAGCGTTGTATTGTCTGGAATGATCCGGATATCGGCATAGACTGGCCCCTCCTCACGCATTCGAAACCCCAGCTGGCCAGCAAGGATGCAGCCGGATGCTCTTTCGCACAGGCGGAAACCTATTCGTGAACCCTTCATTCTCCATGCGAAGAGCGTTATTATCGCCCCCTTTCCTGAGGAGCAGCGGTATCCATGATCATCATTGATGGCGTAACCGAAAGCGGGGGCAAATTTCGTCCCTCAGCATGGGCTGAAATGCTCATAGAAGGGGTAGGACTCGCCCATTTCGGTGCCGACCATAAAATTCATTACTTACCATTGATCGAGCCCGCCAACATTAATGGCAACGCGGCCATCATCATGGATGAAAGCCTGGAGCAACTCCGCCCAGAGGCCTTTGCGGAAATCATGCGCTTTGCCGCCGAAAATCGCTTGCAGGTCCGCCATGAAGAGGGCGCGGTAGCCGATCGGCAACAGGGCAAAAATTCCGGGCATCGCCGGACCCGTCCCGCCCAGCGGCGCCCTTCCTGATGGCAAGTCGTCCTGCCAAATCCAGTCGGCGTCGCTTTGCCTGGGTGCTCGGCGCGGTCATCGTCATTTATGGCATACTGACCGTCATTCTCAGTGTCCATGTCATTGATCAGCAGAGTGGTGCGCGCACTGATTTGTATGTGGCGCTGGAAACTCTGGACCAGATGCATCATGAAGCCATGGCATCAGCCAGCACGCCCACAGAACGCAAAGTCATTGCCGATGCCTGGCGGAATGAACGGGCTTTTGCGGCCAGGTCTCCACAGCAAGCACAGCAGATAGCTGATCAGCTTATCGTCAGCCTGAATCAGGAATATCCGCATAATTCCTGCGGACAAAAAGGATCCTCTTTCGTGGCCGCCTCTGCTCTGCCTCAAGAGCATGCCTGCATGGTCGCGGTGGGCACTCATAATGATCAGGTAACAGTGACGGGCTATGATACCCAGGGCATTGCCATGGACAACTTCTATGAATTTCTTTATGCCCCAACCGGCCGTTCTGACTGAATATCCCGAGGAAAATCCCATGAATGCTAACAGGCCCCTTTGCATAGGTCTTCTGCAAGGAAGCAGGAGCCAGGCATGAGCACCACCTCTTCCAGAAGCAAACGCGTCCTGCTGTTTGGTGCCAACGGGCAGTTAGGCTGGGAACTCCAACGCCACCTCCCTGAATCTGTTGAACTGCGCGCCTTGTCTAGCGCCCAGGCAGATATCGCCATTCAAAAACAGCTAGACCAGGCTGCCGAGGTTTTTCAGCCCGACCTCATCATCAACGCCGCCGCTTATACTGCCGTTGATCTTGCCGAGTCGGAACCGGAAACAGCCTATGCCATCAATCGGGATGGTGCCGTTCATTGTGCAGAGGCTGCCCGTAAACATTCTGCCCGGCTTATTCATGTTTCCACGGATTTTGTATTTGATGGGAGTCAGGCGACCCCTTATCAGCCCGACAGTATCCGTCATCCGCTCGGCGTATACGGTGCCAGCAAAGCTGCCGGCGAGCTAGAGATTGTCCGTATTCTGGGGAGCAATGCGCTCATTTTACGGACCGCCTGGGTATATAGCGCCCACGGTAAAAATTTTGTCAAAACCATGTTGCGGCTGATGTCAGAACGGGACTCCCTGGGGGTGGTTGGTGACCAGATTGGCAGTCCTACCTGGGCGGCAGGTTTGGCGGCTGCCATCTGGCGAGCCTGCGAACAACCGGAATTCAACGGCATTCAGCATTGGACGGATGCCGGAGTGGCCTCCTGGTACGATTTTGCGGTCGCGATTCAGGAAGAAGCCCTGGCTTTGGGTCTGCTCCAGCGTAGCATCCCCATCCTGATGATTCCCGCCAGCGCCTACCCAACCCCGGCCCGCCGCCCCGCCTGCGCAGTACTGGATAAAAGTATCAGCTATGCGGCGTTAGGTGCTGCTCCACATTGGCGTCAGGCACTGCGGCAAATGCTCACCGATACCGATTCTGATTAGACAAGGAAACCCCATGACCGCAACCTCTCCTGCATCGCCCGCTGAAAAACGCCTGCTGGTCACCGGTGCCGCCGGCTTTATTGGCAGCAATTTCTGTCACTACTGGCTGAAGAATCATCCCCAAGGCACGCTGATCGCTTATGACGTCCTCAGCTACGCCGGTAACCGCCATAATCTCGACGGACTGGAAACGCATCCCGATTTTCATTTTGTTCAGGGTGACATCAATGATGCGGCATTGCTTGAAAGCAGCCTGCGTGCCCATGAAATCAATGTCATTGTGCACTTTGCTGCGGAAAGCCACGTCGATCGCTCCATTCATGATCCTGATGCTTTTATCCAGACCAATATCGTCGGCACCCATACGCTCCTCAAAGTGGCAAAATCGCTCTGGCTGGATGGTCCTGAAGGCCCTGTTCCCCATCGTTTTCATCATATTTCCACCGATGAAGTCTACGGCACCCTCGGACCCCAAGACCCTGCCTTTCGCGAAGACACGCCTTATGCGCCCAATTCTCCCTATGCCGCCAGCAAGGCGGGCTCCGACCATCTGGTCCGCGCCTATCAGCATACTTACGGATTACACACCACGACCAGCAACTGTTCCAATAATTACGGACCTTATCATTTTCCTGAAAAACTTATCCCGCTGATCATCGTCAATATTCTTCACAATAAAGCCCTGCCCATTTATGGTGATGGTCAGCAGATCCGTGACTGGCTCTATGTGGAAGATCACTGCCGGGGGATCGCCGCTATTCTTGGTGAGGGCCGGGAAGGCGAAAGCTACAATATTGGTGGTTGTAACGAATGGGCCAATATCGACATTGTGCAACTGGTCTGCCGGAAGATGGACGCATTATTCGCCAGTAATCCCCGCTGGGCCGAACAATACCCCCAGGCCGCCCCGGCACTGGGACGCCACTGCGAGGAACTGATTCAGTATGTTCGTGACCGCCCCGGTCATGATCGCCGCTATGCCATTGATGCGGAAAAAATCACCCGGGAATTGGCTTTTGCACCTGCGGTGGATTTTCCCACCGGCATTCAGCGCACCATCCTCTGGTACCTGGAGCATCCGCAATGGTGGCAACAGGTCATGGATGGCAGTTATCGTCACTGGCTGGATACCCAGTACGGAGCCGACTAAGTCCGGCTTATGCAGATCGACGCACAACCCCCGGATCATCATAACCAGGATGCTGGTTATTGGGATTTCTGATAATTCTTGCGACGGAACAGATCGGTTTTTCGTGAAACCAGACGGTCCAGAAACAGAAACCCATCGAGATGATCCATTTCGTGCTGCACCGCCCGCGCTTCAAAGCCTTCACACTCATAACTACGCTCGCGCCCCGACACGTCCTGAGCCTGCACCTGAATGCGCTCGGCGCGGATAACATTGCCGGTAAAATCCGGGACTGACATACAGCCCTCGCGGCCCACCGCCATGCCTTCCCAGGCCACCAGTTCGGGGTTGATGAGCACCATCAGACCATGGCAATCATCCCCCAGTTTGGGACGCACATCGACGATGACAATACGCTGATGGCGATCTACCTGAGGGGCAGCAATACCGACGCCTCCCGGACCGGCGTACATGGTTTCGGTCAGATCCCCGACAAATTTCT
>NZ_JBYCKP010000409.1:0-3169 GCF_057473445.1 Acidithiobacillus sp. TH-A36
CTTTTGGGAAGGTTGTCTCCGTAAAAACTGGGCGTGCTCTAAAATGAAGTGCAACACCTCTGGTCGAAGGCAGACGGAGGTGAGAGATGGCCAGAAAATACAGGCAATTGATGCCCGATCAGCGAAACCACACTCCAGTCGAAGTGATGGCACAGCAAATCAGGCAGTTAAACAATGGTGTTGCACTTCAAACTTGAAACCGCCTTTACCGACAACGGGTGAGTAGGGATGGTGTATTCCCACCTGGCTTATGCCCTCTATTCATCCATCACACAAAGCATTTCCATTGGCCAAATGTACCAGATTCACACCTAACAGAAGAATACCGACCAAGGCAGTCGATAAATCACCTCGATTACCCACTCACTCAATTTTGAGGTTCAGTTCTATAGATCTCAATAGTCAAGTGGGATATGGACCTAAAACATGATAATTTCTGCTGATATTCTTTAATACTAGATTGCGTGGATGTCTGCACAGAAAGAATTGCACCAAGATGACCCGGACCAAGGCGCCAGAGATGCAAATCTGACACTGTGTCACCATCCATTTCAATTTTCTCCTGCATCTGCTGGGCTAGACTTTGATCAGGGGTCATATCCAAAAGAATTTTGGCGGTGTCCCGGACTAATCCATATGCCCAATTTCCGATAACAATTGCCCCAACAATAGCGGCCAATGGGTTCATCCAGAGCCAATTAAAAGTAAATCCCAGCCATAGCCCAACAACAACAAGAGCGGATACCGCTGAATCTGTTACAATATGAGCAATCGCCGCACGCATATTGTTATCCCGCCCGATCGACTCATGTGTGTGCTCGTGTTCAGAGAATTGGACCAAACTGCTTGTTCCATTGCAGTCAACTATGGCCGAAAATTCATGTGGTTCGGGAATTTCTTCAACAGATTCCAGATAACCTTTTTGAGTCGCCATGAGGAATACATGGCGCTGGCCATTGGGGCGTACGGTCTCGACGGATACAGGCAAGTTGGCTAGATCGGTGGCATGGTCACTATAGATGCGAAATCTTGGCGGCACACCCCGCTCATAAATTTCTAGATGAATATTTTTATTGTTAAGGAACAAGGATTTTCGCTCATCTTCATGGTCAGTTATATGCGGATGTGTGTGCATGGAGTGGTGCTCATGATGGTGAGAGTGGCCACCGATAAGAATCCATCCGGTAATCACATTAACCAATAAGGCCAGGCCAGCAATAGGCAACGCCTCAGTATAATTGACCGGCATTGGAGCAAAAAATTGTCTCACAGCCTCAAACCCTATCACCACTGCAATCATTGCCATGACAATGGCACTACTAAAACCAGCAAGATCACCGATTTTCCCAGTCCCAAAGCTGAAACGTGGGTCATGAACATGTTTGCGTGCATAGCGATAGGCTAATGCTGTTAGCAATAAGGCACCTGCATGCGTGCTCATGTGTACGCCATCGGCTATCAGGGCAATAGATCCAGATAAAAAGCCACCGACAATTTCTACCAACATCATTACAATACATATCCAGACCACCCACCAGGTTCTTCGTTCATTATGTTCGTGGTCGGTTCGCAGGAAAATGTGTCCATGCCGTAGATTGGCAGATTGAACGGCCATATATTGCCTCACTTCAAGTAGGTACGAATTACTGCTATAAGCTGTTCTGTCGCTTCCTGATTCAGAGCCTTTGGAAAACTGGTTGTATCTACCAGATGGGTGCGGACATGATCTTCAACGACCTCTGCCATAAATCCAGCAATGGCACCACGCACACTGGCGATTTGCTGCATAATCACTTCGCAGCCTCTTTCTTCCTCTAATGCATGCTCCATGGCTTCAATCTGCCCCCGTATTCTCCGCAGGCGGGCAAGCAGCTGTTGCTTCTCTTTAATGGTATGTGCCATAGAGTCAGTATAGAGTACCCCCCTACCCTATGCAATGCGCCCAAAGAAGGCGACGCGGCCTCATATATCGTCAGGTACTGCGTTATTCCCTTGGTTCGTGGCACATTGTCCAGAGCAATGTCGTACGCTGGATAAAAAAGCCGATCAGGTTCGGATTCCTGCCCGATCCGGCATAGATGTTTTCATATCCCGTAAAATGGCATTCACAGGCCGGGGGCTTCTGTGACCATAAACCCCTCTCTTTCGCATTAAACTTTAGTTGGGATCGTCCACTCTGTAAATTATCAAGTAGGTGAGCAGCATCAGAATGACCAGTGTTAGCGATATGCTCACCGGACCCGTACCCAAACCAAGGCCACCGAACTGAATGGGTTTGTCTGTCCAATCTGCGAAAGAGGCTCCCAATGGTCTGGTCAAAATATAGGCAATCCAGAAGGCAGCTATTTCATTAAGATCGAACATGAAATATGCAATCACGGGAATGCCAAACATTATGACAAACAAGATCCCCGATTCAAGGTAGCCTAAATCCAGGCTCGATGCAGTCATGTCACCAGCGGCGGTGCCCAACGCAAAGGTGGCTACAATGGTTGCCCAATAAAAAGCCTCGCGCCGAGGTGTATGCACACTGTGTATGGAAAGCGTCTTTTCTTTGAGCTTCCAGATTCCCAGAATCCCGATCAATGCCATCAGAAAAACGGATGTCGAGATATCATAGGGGACACCCAGTACGACATGGGTAACGTCGGCTATTTGTGTCCCGAAAATACTTACCATGATAACAGCAAACCAGTAATAGTGTGCTTTATATTGATTGCTACGCATCTGCAGCCAGAGAGCAATCAGGAATAATAACCCGCAACCAATAACAGCCAGATAGGGGTTCGTGTGAAATACGAGAAAATCTGACGTGGCCTCTCCCATGGCAGTAGTCAGGAGTTTCGCTATCCAAAAATAGGCGGTAATTTTAGGTACCTTCAGGAGTGGTGCATTTCCGGAAGTGCGGTTGAAGACAGCTGTGTTCATTGACGTTCCTTATTTTCTCTCTCATGAAACTGGTAGCAAGGTGGCAAATCAGCTTGTCTACCCAGTATGTCAAAAGTTCTTGATAGGATTAACGCCCATCCTTAGATCAAAGCGAAAAGCCTGGAAATAAGGACGAAAGGGTATTCACAATGTCACTACAGGCTGGAATACCCAGAAGCTATTAATCTGGAATAGAGATTTTATACCAAAGTGATGCACCGATTAAAGCAATTAAATAATT
>NZ_JBYCKP010000410.1:0-14952 GCF_057473445.1 Acidithiobacillus sp. TH-A36
TGCTCCCTAGATAAGAATGGAATCATGACCATAATCCAAAGGCTCGCCGGATAATATGCTTCTGCTAAAGCACCTGCCCACTGTGCGTGAGCCCAGGCTTTACCTGAGCATGGAAAGAACTTACCTGTCTTACTTGAAATTTCTGTTTATAGCTTTTGGTACAGGTATTCTTTCCAAAAAAATGATCTTGTTACTGGCTGCTTTACATTTTTATGGGCTGATTCCTTTTTTTCAGGACTTGTATAAGCTTTTGACCTGGCCAGTGCTGATCTTGTTATTTATGGTTTTTTATTTTTTTGTGCGTGATCTGCGCTATATCAATCGTGGTGCCCCGGTCACTGCCAAAGAAATTCAGGATCCACGTATTTATTTTTCGGCGGAGCGCACTTTTCTTTCATGGATCAGAACCGGGATCAGTATTGTGATTTTCGGTTTTGTGATGGAAAAGTTCGATTTTTTTCTGACCAAGCTGGCGCTGATGATGCACCGGGTGATTACGTTGCATGCGAGTTTCTCAGGAATGAGCATTATTTTCCTGGTATTGGGGATTATCAATATTGCTGTCGGGCTTGGTGGATTTCTGCTGACTGTTTACCAGGTGGAACATGGTGCCTATCATCCCCACCACAAATTATACTTGTTTTATGGTTCATCCTTGTTGGTCTGTTTGTCATTATTGAGTTATTTGCTGATCAGGCTTTCGATTTGAGTGAATCTGACTGTTGCGTCATCAAAGCGCTATACAGTACGGGAGCCAACCACAAGGACATGAATATCGAGAGTAGCAATCCACCCATGACCGCAATGGCCAGAGGCTTCAGTAAATCAGTGCCATGACCAATGCCAATGGCCAGAGGTAAAAAACCGAAAACATCCGCGAGCATGGTCATGAGGATGGGACGCAGGCGTTGTCGCGCTGCAAAAGCCACCAAAGCCGGGCGGGGATGGGCACTCCCGAGTTGGCGGGCGCGTGCAAAAATCAGAATGACATTGTTGACGGCAATGGCAAAAACCAGCAATACACCCAGAAAAGCCGTACTGTCGAGTTCCAATCCACAAATCCACAATAAAAGCAGGGAGCCGGGTGCTGCCAAGGCGATGGAAAGAAGCGCCGCCACAGCAGCGCGTTGACTGCTGAACTGAAATCCCAGCAGGATCAGCAGTAAACCCAGTGCACCGGCGAGAATCAGCGCCATCTGCTGAAAGCTTTGCCGCTGTTGTCGATAGTAACCCCCCAGTACCGGGGTGATGTTGCCGGGCAAGTGCATTTGGGTGATGACTTTGTTGGCCTGACGGGCAGCCTGGGCCAGACCTTCTCCCGGTTTTGGTTGTAACCACATGTAGGCATCAGGCACCAGATTCTGATGCGTCACAAAGGGAATGGCACCTTGAATGTGCAGGGAGGCAATGCTGGAAAGAGCCGTCATGCTTCCATCAGGTAGCTGGATAGGCAGCGCGGACAAGGTCTGCGGGGTCTGGGGCTGCCCCACCAGTTTAACGCGAATCGGCAGTATTTGTTCGCCATGCAGCAAAAAACCCGCTTGTCTTCCCCAGAAACGGGTCTTGAGCTGATCGGCAATGCCCGGCGGGGTAATGCCATAAAGTGCAGCCATGGGCGTGGGGGTGATTTCCAACTCAGGCCCTGCCGATGGGGACTTGAAGTTAACTGATGAAAAATCATGACTGTTTTTCAGGGCGGTAGCCAGCCGTACGCCTTCACCACGCAAAACGCTGGAATCGGAGCCGAACAGATAAACTACCAACGGGGCGTGTGCGCCCGAGAGGTTTCCCAGACGGACAATCATGGTCTGATGCAAAGACAGTCCGATCAGATTGGGGGCCATGCTGCGGTATTGTTTGCGCAGTTCTGCCATTACGGTTTCGGTGCTGTCGTGATGATCCGGTTTGAGGACAATGGTGATGGCACCTTTGTTGGCGGGTGCATGACGGAACTCGAAACCACGACCGACCATGAGGGACGCCCGCTGTACGTTGGGATTGTGCAGTGCCGCCTGCATGAAAGCGCGGCCGATCCGGGTGGTTTCGGCAACGCTGCTGCCCACCTGGGTGCGATAGGGTACAGAAATAATGCCTTCATCCCAGTGCGGGAGAAAAGCGGTCGGCAGGACCGTGAGTGCCAGTCCGGCGGCCCCTGCCAGTATGGCGACGGGTAAAATGGCCCAATAAGGGCGGCGCATCCCGGCGATGAGCCATTGACTGTAGTGCCGGCGCACCCAGCGCTCCGCCTGATGCAAACGGCGGGAAGGTGAGGTTACGCGACCGGCGAGCCATGCTGTCAGAATCGGTGTGACCAGCAAGGCCACCAGTTGTGATGCCAGGAGGGCAATGACGATGGCCAATGCCATATGGCGGAACAGCAGCCCCAGGGTGCCGGACAAGAAGAGCAGGGGCAGAAATACCAGACAGGAGGTAAGGGTGGCGAGAGTCATCAATGGTAAGATGTCGGCGCTGCGGCGCAACGCTAACTGGCGACGCTGCGAAGCTTTACCCTGCAGGCCATGGAGACCGCGTTCGACGACGACGATGGCATGGTCCACCAAAGCACCAATGGCTGCGGTTATGCCACCCAGGGTCATGATATTCAGGCCATATCCGAGCATGTGCAGGACCAGGAAAGTGGCAGCCAGGGCCAGAGGTACTACGGCCAAAGTCGCCAGCGCTCCGTCCAAACGTCCTAAAAAGGCCAATACGACCAGCCAGGCAATCAGGCTGCCGAGTCCCAGGGCAATCCAGACATCGCGCAGGCTGTGACTGATCAGGTGACTGAGATCATAAATGGGTACCAGATGGACGCCCGGGGGGAGATGTTTGCGCAGATTGTTCAGACGTGTTTGCACGGCCTGGGCGACGGTGACGTCATTGGCACCCGACTGTGCAAGTACGTCAATGATCAGGGCGTGCTGATAACCGGGTACGGCTGCTTCACTCAGCAGCGGGGGCGGCCCGGTATGCACCTGACCCAGGGCGCCCAAGGCCAGCGGAGTGCGGGCACCGGAAGCATCGGGTGGCCCCAGTGGCAGGGTCAAGGCGGCCAAGGTCTGATCGTTTTCAGGCCGCGCTGTTGTCGCCAGAATCAACTGCTGATGATAGGCGTGCAGAACCCCGGAAAAAAATGGACCTTGGGCGGATTGCAAGGCGTTGATGACCTGCCGGGCACTGAGGTGATGCTGCGCTAACCGTGCCGGATCCAGGTCCACATGCACCTGCGGCCAGCCGCGACCGGTGCCCTGCACCTGATAGACCCCGGGAATGGACAGCAGAGCCGGTCGTATCTTGAAGGCAAAAGTGGGCATCATTGCCGAACTGCTCTGCCGATTGGACACCAGCGCATATTCAGCAAATGGATAGGTATAGGGTGCCATGCGGATCACCCGCAGTTGCGCACCGGCGGGCAGGCGGTATTGCGCCAGGCGTGCCTGCAGCATCAGGTATGCGGTTTGCGGGTTGGTTCCTGGTTCAAAATATATATTGAGCTTGCTCAGGCCGTTACCGGTTTGCGAGCGGACCAGACGCACCCCTGGCTGACCTTTTGCCAGCGCTTCGAGTGGTTTGGTTACCTCCACTTCCATGAACTTGACGGGTAGGCTGCCGTCATTGACGAGGACCGCCACTCTTGGAAAATTGACATTCGGAAAGACGCTTTCCGGGAGATTCTGCAGGGCAAACCAGCCTGCACCCAGCAATAATAAGGCGCTGAGTAAGATGCTGAAGCGATTGTTCCAGAGAAAATGCAGATACGTCCTCATGGTTGTTGCTCTTGTACCGGGGTGCCACTGAGCAAACGATCATTGGCGCTGACGATGACCTGATCGCCGGTTCGCAGAGCGCCCTGTACCCAACTTTGCCCGGCCTGACGGGCAACAATATGTACGGGAACAGCCATGGCCTTGCCCTTGCGGATGACAAACACTTCGATCTGTGCGGCATGCATCACCACAGCGGCGGTAGGAATCTGGAAGGCCTGGCCTTGAACTTGCTGGACTTCTGCCTGCAGCCATTCGCCGGGCAACGCCCGGCTTTGTGCCGGCAGATCAATATAGATGGACACCAGTCCCAGATGGCGGGCGCTTTGTCCTATGGAACGGATCTGTCCCAGGCCGTGCCAGTCTGCACCGTGCAGAACGACGGTGCTTCCGGGGCGTAAGTTGCGGGCGAGGGAGGGGGTGACATAGGCCTGTGCCCAGGGTTTTCCGCGACCATCCAGGGTCGCAATGGCGGTTCCGAAATTGACCACAGCCCCTGCCGGAACCAGATAATGCAGGCTGCCTGCAAAGGGCGCGCTGAGGATTTGTTGAGCGGCCTGCGCCCGTAAAATGCGCAGATGAGATTGCGCCTCTGCCAGCGTCAAACGACTGGTTGCGACAATTTGTTGGGCAATGACGCCATCATGATACAATTTCTGATCGCGCAAATACTGACCTTGAGAAAAGGCGATCTGTTTTTGGGCAGTCTGGATGCTGCTCTGCAGCCCGGGTGACGCGATTCTGGCGACAATGGCTCCGGTTTTTACAGGCCCATCGGGGAGCAGCGGACCGAGGACGCGTCCGGTAACAGGTGCTGTCAAAGTGGCGGCACCATTACTTTCAACCCGGGCCAGCAGGGCGCTTTGCTGAATGGCAGCACTTACCCTGACCGGAGCCGCCCGCACGGATATGGCAGCTCCCCAGGCGTTATGAACGCTCAAGAGGAGCAGAACGCCTGAAAAAATGCTGAAGCAGTAAGGTAGCGATGCCCGGTAAAAATTCGGTAAAAATTGCATGCCGTCAAGCTTCCTTGAGTGGATTGTCATGAGGATGCACGCTGTCCCGGCAGGATACCGCTGTCCAGCATCAGTTGCGTGCGACTTAAACGGGCGCGAATCATCGCGTTGGTAGCCTGCAACTGAGCCTGAACCCAGGCATCTTCAGCTTGTTGCAAGGCTAATGCGCTCTCGGCACCGGCAAGATAGCCCTTGCGGGTCATGTCGTACACCGCCTGAGCACTGTACTCGATTTCTCCGGCATTTTTCAGGGCAATGCTGGCCGCCCGGGCGGCCCCGGCGTCCTGTTCCAGACGGCTGCGTATCTGCATTTGCAGAGCCGATTTAGCTGACTGCAATGCCGCAACCTGTTCCCGGGCTGCCGCAATCTGATCGCGGTTGCGACCAAAGCCAAAAATGGGCATCTGCAGGCTGAGGCCGGCTTGCCAACCTAACTGCGCACTATGCGGTATGGTCGCAGTATCGACTCCGTAAGCGGCGTTGGCACTGAATACCGGTAAGCGGGCACTTTGATGGAATTGCAATTGGGCGTGTGCCGCCTGAATTTGCGCATCAGCCGCCCGAAGCAAGGGTTGTGCCTGCATGGCCCGACTCTGGAATTTGGATAAATCCGGTAACGGCTTGAGTGGGCCGCTGACTTTTGCCAGTGGTGGTAAATGGCCTCCAAGCCCGGTTTGCAAGGCCAGAACCTGGCGTATGGCCACACTTTGGGCCAGGGTTTGTTTCAGCTTGCTCTGGATGCGCAACAGGTTCAGTTGTGCCTGCTTCAGCGCCAGGCGGGAACGGGTACCGGCGGCATAACCATCCCGGGTGGCTTGAAATACTTGCGTGGCAGCAACGAGGGCGCGTCGCCAGATGGCGATCATATTATTACTCAGAGCCAGCCGGTAATAGGTCATACTTACTTGTGCGGCCACTGCCAGCTGGGTTTGCAGCAGGTGAAAGCGTTCAACAGTGACCTGATCTTTGCCCAGTTTGCTGAGTGCACGGGTTTGCGGCGCATAAATGGGAACATTCAAACGGATTTGCCCCAGCATTTCCCGTGCGCCATTGGCACTGACAAAAACGGGCTGGCCGGCGCGGGACTGGGTCCAGATGGTGGCCGCATTCAGGGAAAGCGCGGGTAGCAGTCGGGCTTCGGCACTGCGACTGAGATCTTGTTGCGCTTCCAGTTGGCGCCGGCTTGCCTGAACGGTCGCCTGATTATGCAGGGCGCTGTTAATAGCCTGGTTGAGCGTCAGAGGGGCCGCATGGGCGCCAATCGATATGCAGCCCAAGCTTAAAGCCAGTAGCCAATTTTTGGCAGCAGACTGACGATTATTCGGTATAAATTGAAAAAGCATTTTTCTCGACTATCTGTAAAATGTATTTATGAATGGGGACGGTTTTTTTATTATGACATTAGCTGCATGTCCAGAAGATGACCGCAAGATGACCAAATCGTCATCTTATGTTGTCACCATTGTTATCCTTAGAAATTATCGGGAAAGATAAAATGGCCGTCGTCCCTTTTCCGGCAACGCTTTTTAAGCGGATCTTACCCCCATGCAGATGCACGATGGATTGTACAATGGCCAGTCCCAGCCCCGTTCCCTGTCCACGCCGCATGCGTGCAGCATCTGCGCTGTAAAAACGGTCAAATACCCGGTCAATATCTGCATCGGCGATGCCCGATCCGGTATCGCTAACAATCAGTTGGACCTGCTCGCGGGACTGTTCACAATAAATCCGGATGCTGCCACCTGCTGGCGTGTGGCGCAGGGCATTACTCAGCAGATTACTGACAGCGCGGCGCAGGAGATCAGAATTTGCAGTGATGGATCCCTGAGCATTATTGTGCAGGGTAACCTGCTGTTCATCCGCCATTGCCTGATAAAAACTGCAAAGAGAAGCCATTTCCTGATGAATGTCCAGCTGCTGCTTATCCAGTGCGTTATGATCCTGTTCTGCCCGGGCCAGAAACAAAAGGGCATCTATCATGCGCGACAAGCGTTCATATTCATCCATGGCGGAGGCGATACAGGCCTGGTATTCCGGGACACTACGGGTTCTGGAAAGCGCCAGTTCGCCCTCACCGCGTAAAATATGGATGGGCGTGCGCAACTCATGGGCAATGTCTGCCGAGAAGCGGGAAATCCTGGCAAAGGAGTCTTCCAGCCTTTCCAGCAACTGGTCAAAATTTTCGGCCAATGTGGCGAGTTCACTGGGCCAGTTATCTCCAGCAATGCGCCGATGCAACTGGCTGGCGCTCAGTTCGTCCACCAGGCTGGCCAACTGATGGACGGGCCGCAAGCCACGCCAGGCAATCAAATATCCAGCCAGTATCGCGATGAATAACGCCAAAACAATGGATAGTGCGAGCGCGTAACGATAAAAAGCCAGAAAGTGTTCACGTTCGCTGGTGCGGATAGCCACATAAATGATACTGGCTGGCTGGCCTGCAAAGCGTTGCGCCATCACTTGAAAATGTTCATGCTTTTTAACTTTCCAGTGCCATTGTTGGGGCTCGAAAGCCTTGGGTTTGCGGTCAAAGGGCTTGTTGCTGTCGAGGAGGGGATTATCACTGCGACCCCGGGCAATAATGCCCTCCTGTGACCGGCTTACCCAGATGTATACCCCGCGAATGGTATTGGACTCCATCTGTATTTCATGAATCAGTTCGGAAAAGTGATCGGTGCTGTTGCGCATGGCCGTATGTATGGCATGGATTTTACTGATGAGAATCTGGCTGTCGGCCGCACGCAGTTGTTCAGCCAGAATCCAGTACAGGGCAGCACCCGCTACCGCAATCAGGATGGTGCTCAACAGGGCGTACCAGAGGGTGAGCCGGACCGCCATGGAGCGCCCCGGACGCTTTAAGATTTTAATGACGTAGTTCAAGAACATAGCCAACCCCTCGTAAAGTATGGATCAATTTGTCCGGAAAGGGATCGTCCACTTTTCGGCGCAGGCGGCGAATGGCAACGTCCACAACATTACTATCACTTTCAAAATGCATATCCCAGACCTGCTCGGCAATGCGGGTGCGGGTCAGCACTTCGCCGGGAAAGCGCATGAGGTAGGCCAGCAGGCGGAATTCCTGAGGAGCCAGGTTGATGGGGGTGGCGGCACGCCAGATTTTGTGGCGAAGCAGGTCCAGTTTCAGATCGGCGTAATGAATGGTCTCTTCCGTACGCACATGACTACGCCGCAGAATGCTGTGAATCCTGGCCAGCAATTCCGAAAAAGCAAAGGGTTTCACCAGGTAGTCGTCCGCTCCCAGGCGCAAGCCCTCAACGCGTTGGGCTACGGCATCCAGAGCGGTCAGCAGAATGACGGCCTGATCAGGATGCCGTTTGCGGATTTCCTGGAGAACCCACCAGCCGTCTCGCCGGGGTAGCATCAGATCGAGGACTATCACCTCATATTCGCCTATTTCGGCAAGATGCTGGCCATCTACACCATTATCGGCAAGATCCGCTACATGACCCAGCTCACTGAATCCTTTTTTGAGAAAGGCAGCCGTTTTAGCTTCATCTTCAATAACCAGAATTTTCATGGGAGAAAGCCGAAATCAGTCAAACATAATGTTGGGAAAATACGCTGTATTAATCCTCTTAACAACTTTCCTGCGGATAAGAGCGGAAAGCCGGATATTTCATAATAAGTCATTTTTTGACCTTTTGGAGAATATGCATACAATGAATCCTCTTTTAATGGTCCTATTCCGAGATGCTATGAAATCCTCAATGTCCATGGAACATAAACGCCGATTGGCTTTTGGCCTTGTACGTATCATTTTCGGCCTGATCTGGCTGATCAACACCTGGTTACAGTTTAATCCAGCCTATACAGCCCACTTTCTGGGGAGCTTTAACGCGGACTGGGTGAGTGGACAACCTGACTGGATCAGCCAGTATGGACATTGGATGGCTGATCTCGTTCAGCACATAGGGCCAAATGTTGTGGCTTATGGAACAGTAGGGCTGGATGCCATCCTTGCGGTTTCCCTGATTACCGGTCTGGGCTTGCCTTTTCTGGCCGGGGTAGGGGTGCTGTACAACCTCTGGCTCTGGAGTACGGTGGGTGGTTTTGGCGGACCCTATACCCAAGGGGCCACAGATCCGGGCACGGCGATTATCTATGCCCTGTGCTTTGTTTATGTGATCTGGTCCCGAAGTTGGGAAGGTCTGAGTTTGAGCAAGAGTCCGCATAAGCCTTTGTATGCCCCGGCCATGCACACTGCCCGTATTCTCTTTGGGCTGCTTTGGGCTTTTGATGCATTCTGGAAGTGGCAACCCTATTTTCTGCACAATGCCGTGACTTATCTGCAGCAGGCACTTCCGGGAGAGCCCGCCTGGATTGCTGCCTACATTTCCTTGGTGATTGCCGTGATCAATCTGGCTGGGCCGGTGCTCTTCGGCTATGTCGCCGCCATCATGGAAAGTATCATTGCTTTTTTCCTGCTCATCGGACGGGGTCTGCGCTGGATTATTCCTGTGGGTATTGCCTACAGTTTCGGGGTATGGACGACGGCGGAGGGCTGGGGAGCGCCTTATCTGCCCGGCAGTACGGCCAATAAAGGCGATGTGCTGGGTACCACCAACATTTACATCATCGCCTTCCTGTTCCTGGCGGCCTGGGTGTATTTCACTCCACGGGCCCAGCGCATGGGCGACGGCGATGCGTGAAGCCGCCTGATCAGCTCACGGTAAACTGCCCCATCATGCCATTGTCCTCATGCTCCAGCATGTGGCAATGGTACATATATGGGAAGTCGTCGGGGGCGGGCTGTCCATAGTGGGCGATAAAACGTATGGTTTCAGTACGACGGATCAGCAAGGTGTCTTTCCAGCCTGTTTCATAAGCAGGGGGCGCCTTGCCATTGCGGGACAGAATCTGGAATGAGGTGCCATGAACATGAAAAGTGTGGGCCATCTCCGCATCGTTGAAGACCTCCCAGATTTCCGTGCTTCCCAGACGCAGACGCTGATTGATGACCTGCATGTCCATGTACTGATTGTTGATGGAAAACAGCGGTTGGCGACCGACCCCCATAGACATGTGCGCCGGACCGTTATGCAGAGCGGTCTGCAGAGCCCTTTGGGCGAGAGACATTTTGTCCATAGGCATGCCCCTGAGCTCGAAACGGCGCGACGGCGCATCCGCCTGCAGGGTGGGGATGGCTACCAGGTGATCAGGCAAGCGTCCTGCTGAGCCTGTGGCAGAACCGACATGCATTTCCAGTAGATCAAAACTGCTGCGATCAAAATGGTCACTGTCCATGGGATGCAGGCTCAATTCGGGAACCACCGCCGCAGAATCGCTGCGTAACGCCAATGTATTCCCTGCAAGTGAGCGCAAATCGAGGAGGATTTCGGCGCGTTCTGCAGGTGCCAGAAGTAATCTCTGCACCTTCACCGGCGCTTCGAGATAGCCGGCATCGCTGGCAATGACATAAAACGCCCGATCTCCACTCAGGGCAAAATTGTAAAGGCGGGCATTGGAGGCATTGAGCAGGCGTAATCTGACCCACTGTGCCGGAACATGCAGGACGGGAGATTCGCGACCATTGATGAGAAAGCGGTTGCCCTTCATCCCCATGACGTCCATGGCCTGAGGCATGTAAACCAGTTTGCCCTGCGCATCGAGCAGACGGTCCTGGACGATAACCGGAATGTCATCTATCCCCCAATGGTGGGGGAGACCCAGTCGCCGATCGGTGCCGTCCTCCACCAGATACAGACCCGCCAGCCCCCCGTATACATGCGGTCCGGTTCTGCCGGCAGGGTGAGGATGATACCAGAGAGTGGCTTCGGGCTGATCAATCGTATAGCCGTAGGTCCATGTTTTTCCAGGCAGGATGAGGCTTTGCGGACCACCATCCATGGTTCCGGGCACGTGCGCGCCATGCCAGTGGGTGGTCGTGCTCTGATCAAGATGATTGTGCACATACAGCCGCAGCGGCTGTCCTCGGGGGATGCGCAGGGCAGGTCCTAAAACAGCGCCGTTATAACCCCAGGTGGCCGTTTTGAGACCATCACTCAAAACGGAATGACCATCCGCCATGTGCAAGTGAAATTCCCGAACCTTGTCGCGCCCCATGACTCCCGTATATACCGGCGGAATGGGTAGTGCGCCGGAAAACAGCGGCTTGGGTAATGGCGAGGATTTGCTGTGAACCCCGGCCATATTCATGCCACTCATATTCATGGCCACGGCAGACGGCAGAGAAAGGAGCGCTGCAGTGCCGGCACCATAAGTCAGAAACTGACGCCGGGACATGTGAGACGCAGAGGATGGTCTGGCGTTGGCGGGTTTGGTCATGGCAGGCGTTCCCTGGTGGGTATGATTGACCGTGGAACCATAACATTGGAGTTGGCTTGAGGGTCAACACTCTGCCGATCTTGCTAATCCATGATGTGTATTTTGGGGCCGCTATAGCGATACCCGAATCCCGGAACGGTTTCCATCCAGTGATGTAAACCGGTATGTTCAAACAGGCGCCTGAGCCGATATATTTTTACGACCAGCGTGTTAGGGGCAATAAATACTTTTTTGCCATTTTTCAGTGCTTGTGTAAGTTGCTGATAAGACAATGCTTCGCCGGGATTCTGGACCATGCAGCAGAAGAGGGCGTACAAATTGCTGGGGAGATATATTTTTTGATCATCGATATTGACTATCCGCGCCTTATGATTGATCGATATGTGCGTGGATTTGATCCGCTCTGCTGCGCTGCAGTCTGATGATGGAACCGGTTCCAGCAACCTGTACAGATAGGCCAGGAGAGGCGCCGTACCCAGGCTCCAGGGAATAAAAGTCTGGGCTCCGGAGTGAATGGCATCTTCGGCAAGGCTGCCCAGAAGCGCATTGTGCGCCTCGGCCATGACCAAAAATGGCAGATCGGATCCATAGTTTTTTTGCAAGACCAGGAGTAACTCCCTGATTTCATCATTCCAGCCATTGGTGATGAGGACGGGCCTGTTTGAATGATTCAGCAGTTTTTCGCAATCCAGAGCGGATGTTACCGTCTGAACTATATAAGCGGTATGAAGATTTATGCTTTGCAACAGTCTGGATTCATGGTGATCTCTTTGCGGTGATAACACGACAATATCCGGATCACTTTTGAACATTCTTTTTGTTGTGGGCATATGTAGCCAGGCCAGTCCTTCCACCACAATCCAGTGCAGATGGGCGGAAATGAAGGGGATTATAGAGGGTAAAAACATGTGTATGGTCCTGCAATGTTCAGATAAACCAGTCGGTGTGTGCACACTTTTTGAATCCATACATGGTAGCTTGGTAATATGACATTATTATGACAATCTGCTCTCCCCTGCTTGCTTCTGAAAAGATGCGGGAACCATCTGCCATGATAAGGGCATTTTTTAAGGTGTTCTTCCGGGTGTGCATGATGAAAATGGTCATAATATCGTCATCAAATTGTCATCTGTTTGACATATTCTCCTGATAGATTGTGCGGCTGCAAAACCAGGGGCTGACTCAGTCCTTAACGCCTACATAAAACAGGGAGAAACAAAATCATGAGTAAATCCGTATCATTACGTCCTTTGGTGTTGGCCCTCGTGGCTGGTGGTGTGTTGTTGACGGCTACCAGTGTCATGGCAGATACCATCACTGCTGCCACGGTAAGCAGTCAGGACAACGCAGCGGTGAATGTGGGAGAGGTCAATGCGGCCGCTGCTTCTCAATCCTTTCTGGGTAGCAGAGGAGTACATTCATTAACCCAGAAACATCGTTTTGACTCCGGTCAGTCCATAAAGGTATTGGGTAAACAACAAATTGCAGCTGCAGGACCGGTGGGCGGCAGTGCTCAGGCATTAGCCTACGCACCAGGCGTAAATGTGACGGGATACGGAAATACCGGCTCCACCAAAACATCCATCAGTGTCAATGGAATCAGTCAGGGCTGGGGTGGTTTTGGCGGGAGTGTCATAGATGCCGGTAACCTCTCGGTGACTTTTGATGGCGTTCCCATGGTCAATCCGTCCACTGGTCTTTGGGAAAGTCCGCAAGTCCCACAAACGGGAATTTTACAGGGGATCGGTATCACCTACGGGCCGGGTAATCCGGTGAACCGCTGGTATAACAACATTGGCGGCCAAATCGCCTTTGTCCCTTTGCAGCCAACGGCACAGCCGGGCGCCAGTATCAAGATGACCTACGGAAGCTATAATTCCAAGAATATTGTGTTCAATGTCCGCACCGGCAGCATAGACGGGTGGTCAACCATTATGGCGGGTGGTGCAGGATCCAGTAACAGTTACCGGCAAAGCCCCGATGGATTCGCGAATCCCAGTTACAATTATGCCTGGTTTCTGAAAACCAAAAAAACCTATACGGATGGGAATTTTTCATTGGGGGCCTATCTGGCCAAGGGGTCGGGATACCGTCCGGTTCCGGTTCCGGTCAACCCTATTGCCGGCGTTACTTATACCGGTGCCGCAACGGGACCATTATATAGCCAGAAAACTACCGGGTTTTATTCGTCCATTCCCTTTGATATCTGGAACAAGGATGACAGCAACACGACCTGGTTGATTTACAGCAAGCTGAATCAGAAGCTGGATAAAACCTTTGCTTTGCACAATATGATCTGGTATCGCTACGGCCATCGCTTGCATCAGCATTATAATAATTACGGCTTGAGTAATCCCAGCAATCTCTATGAATACAATAATCCTCATGACAGCGTGTACGGGGACAAGCTATGGATTTCCGCCAAGCTTCCCTACAATGATGTCAGCTTCGGCGGCTTCTTTCTGAACAGCCAATATAATACCAAAAACGCTTTTTATAATCCGGCGGATGGTGGTTCTCTTGCGCTTCCCAATCATTCCTATCGGAATGATATTTTTAGCCAGACGGACCTGGCGGCATTTGTGCAGGATCGCATCAGCCCCATGCATAATCTGCATATTACTCCGGGGGTGCGCTTTATCAATTATCAGACCCAATATACGCAGGGGGCAGATATACCCGGAGCAACAGGCACCAATCAGGGCAAGCTGCCTGCTTCCAATAAAAGCTTTACCAAAGTGGAACCCTCGGTGGATTTCAACTGGAAGCCGCTGCAGTGGTTGGCGGTATTTGCAAGTTATGCCCAGGCCTACAAAGAACCGCAGGTTGGCGGTGGTGGTGGTCTCTACCAGAGTATCCGGCCGGTGTATAACCTTGAACATAGTGCGGATTATAATGCCGGCATAAAATTGCATTTTAATGATGCGGATTATCTGCACCATTTCTTCGCCATGTTCAGTTTTTATCATCTGCATTTCAGCAACCAGTTTGTTGCTGCCTATGATGCTAATGGAAATTATCTGGGGGACGCTGATGGTGACTCCATTTACCAGGGTGTAAACATCGCTCTGGAAGATGATCCCCTCTATAATGTGCATGTTTTTGCCAACCTGAATTTCGAGAAAGCCACTTTTGCACACTATACGACGGGTGGCGTCAGTTATCAGGGCTTGCCGGTATCCAATGTTCCCGAAAGTACGTTTAACATTGGTGCCAAATATCGCTATTTTCTGGATGGTATCCTGATGTCGCCCAGCATCTGGTACACCTATACTGGTGCCCAGAACATGTGGAATAACAATACTGTTATGCCCAGCAGTCAGAAAATACCTGCCTATGACACGCTGAACCTCGGATTGGAAAGTGTCATTTCTACGCGTGGGTCGGTACCTCTGCTGAAAGACGTGAAGCTCAACCTGGATATGCTGAATGTGACCAACAATCATTATAATCCGTTTGAGTACGTTACTTCCGGTGGTTTGCTCGGTGGAAATTCGCAAGGACAGGTGCTGGCTCTCCCCGGAGCCCCGTTTACCGTCTATGGAAGTATTTCTGCTGATTTCTAAAACCTCTGCACAGCGGGGATGGAAATTTATCCATCCTCGTTTAGTGATTTTTTACGGAATAATTTCAGGGAAACCATTCATATGAAAAAAACCGCACTAGCCAGATATGTGCTTTCGGTAATGACCATTTTTTTGCTATTTTTGGGGGTTGCCAATGCCGGAACAAGCACATTCAAACTGATCAAAGTTATTCCATTGCCGACCACGGATCAAGGTGGCGATGCAGTCAGTTATGATCCTTCCAATCATTGTGTTTATGTATCCATGGGAAAGACCAATGCCGGTGGCGTGGTCATCAAT
>NZ_JBYCKP010000411.1:0-9138 GCF_057473445.1 Acidithiobacillus sp. TH-A36
TACGCGCCGCCGCGTCGAGCGCGGATACCGTATTCATCGCCACTGACCCGGATCGTGAAGGGGAAGGCATTGCCTGGCATGTCTGCCAGGTGTTGAAAATCAAACCCGGTGAAGCCAAACGCATTTCCTATCAGGAAGTAACAGAAAGCGCGATCCGCAAGGCACTGGCCAAGCCCAGGCCGGTCAATATGCGCCTGGTGGCAGCCCAGGAAGCCCGTCGTGCCCTGGATCGCATGGTCGGCTGGGAAGTCTCTCCGATTCTGAGCCGTGCCATCGGTGCCAAGGCCTCTGCAGGCCGCGTGCAAAGCCCTGCACTCCGCCTGATCGTCGAGCGCGAACGGGCCATCAAGAGCTTTAAGCCCACGCCCTTCTATCAGGTGGTAGCCCACATGCCCGGAGCAAAAGGTGCATGGCGAGCGATCTGGCAGGACGGGACCAAGGAAGGTGAATACTTCCAGGACAAGGCCTTTGCCCAGGCACTTGCCGATGCCATTCCCGCGATGCCGCTTGTCGTATCCAAGGCGGAATCGAAACCGACCCGCAAATCGCCCGCGCCGCCCTTTACGACCAGTTCCATGCAGATGGACGGTGCCCGTGCCCTCAAGATTGGCGTTGATGACATCATGAAGGCAGCGCAGGCACTCTTTGAGGCGGGTGCTATCACCTATCACCGCACCGACTCCCCGAATCTCTCTGAGGAAGGGGAATCCATGCTGCGGGAAACCCTGAAAAAAATCGGACTACCCGTTGTGGAAACCCCCCGGCGCTGGAAAGCCAAGGGTGATGCCCAGGAAGCGCATGAGGCGATCCGGCCCACAAAATCGGATCGGGAAAACGCCGGCGAAGATAAAAACCAGCAAGCCCTGTACGACCTGATTCGCAAGCGGGCACTGGCCAGCCAGATGCCGGACGCAATCTATCAGCAGACTTCCTGCACGCTGGATGGCGGGAAGTTTCAGGAAAAGCCCGCGATATTCCGTGCCGTCGGATCAGTCCTGACGGATCCCGGCTGGCAGGCACTCTATCAGGAATCCGAAGAGGATGCGGAAGAGGACGGGAAGGGATCCGGATCCGAGAAAGTGGCGGCCAATCCGGTACCGAAGCTCTCCGTCGGTGACAAGCTCCGCGCAGACCGGGGGGAGATGCTGGCCAAGAAAACCAAGGCACTGCCCCGCTACACGGAATCCACGCTCATCAAGGCACTGGAAGATCATGGTGTTGGCAGGCCTTCGACCTATGCCAGCATCATCAAGGTGCTCTATGCCCGCGATTACATGAAGCGCAAGGGCAAAGCCCCGGCCCTCTATGCGACCGAGCATGGCGAATCCGTGTCGGATGCGTTATTGCCCTTTGATTTCTCCAGTCTGGATTACACCCGGCTTATTGAGGACAGCCTGGATGATATTACCCAGGGAAAGATGCCGCCGCGTGATCTGCTCTCCAAATCCTATGCGGATTTGAAAAGCACGCTGGATGCCATGCCCGGAGATCCAACCGCCCAGCCCTGCCCGGTGGACGGCTGCGACGGTATCGTGACGCGCCGGGAGAGCAAGAGAAAACCCGGTGCATTCTTCTGGGTCTGCTCCAATCGTGACGCCCATGATTTGCTGACCGATAAAAACGGTAATCCCGGAGAACCTTTCGGGGAAGCCGGATCAGGACCAGCCAACACCAACACCGATGGTCCCGCCTGTCCGGAGTGCGAGGATCCTACAGGGAAGTACGAAACCCGCAATGGTCATCCCTATTACCGCTGCAGCAAGGGCCACGGTACCTGGTGGGACGATAACGGCGCTATTGGTAAGGCCTGGGAGCCGTTGCCGGCAGGAAAGGGGAAGAAAGCTGGAAAGAAAGCCAGTGGTAGCAGAAGGAAAAAATCATGACCTACTCTGCCCGTCGAATTTCCTGCAACAGTTCAGGATGCTGCCCAAGTAGCTTCAGCAGCAAAACCGTGGACTTGTGGGGCTGGGTTTTGCCGCGCTCATATTCGGAAAAGGCAGATGCCCCACCGCCAAAGAGGATACCCGCTTCCTTCTGGCTAAGATGCAGGCGCTTTCTGGCATTACGCAGTTCCTCGCCCCGGCGCTGTGCGACTTCCCTGCGTAATTGCTGCAGCGTGTCGGCATACCGATGCGCCTCGCCCGCATCAAATTCGCACTCTCCACAGACCGGGCAATGCCATCCGGAAACCTCTGCGATATTGGCGGTCCTGCCTTCAATGAAAACGTGCATGTCCCTGCGCTCATGCACCAGTTCCGTACCGTCATCGCACTGCAGACAGAAGCGTTTTTCGGTCATATCAAAGCTCCTTAAACTGAATCACGACGGCTCCAGATCGCAGCGTGACTTTAATGTAGGCCATTTTTCCGTTTGGACAGGGCGCATGGTACACGTCCTGCCATACCCGATGATCGGCAAAGGTCGTCATGCTCTTAAACAGCATTTCCGATTGCAGGCCCAATACAACCGCCATTCCCTCAGCAACCGTAAGGCCCATCAGATCTATTCCCCGCAAAGCAGTAGCGGTAAAAGCATCCAGGCCAAGATGAGTGATGGTCGCTTTAATCTCCGCCAGAGAGTAGTGCGGTTTACGTTTCTCCATCACTTAGAGTTTATGGATTCCATAAACATTTTTCAATATAGTGCAGCAGTCCCAGACACAAAAGGAGCAACACCATGCAGATAGATACGAAGTCCAGAACGGCCATCGAAGACGTGATCAACCGCCGGGCAGCCATCGCCTCGATGCAGGAACAACTGAAGGAAGACGTGAAAGCTATTGCTGAATACCTGGACATCAAGCCCGCCAAGCTGAACAAGATCATCAGCCTGGTCGAGAAAGAGCGCGAGTCCGGAGATGTGGTGGAAGAAGAACGGGATACGCTGGATACGGCAGCGGATCTCGCTGGAAGTGGAGAATCCAAGCAGGATGGGGATGATTAAATTGCGGGCATTGTGGATCAGTTTGTTCTGTCATCAGTTTGCGACCTTATCCGGTAGGTTATCCACAGAAATTGTGGGTAAGGGCGAATCATGAGCCGCTTATCCACAGGGGTCGCGGGTGGGATTTCCTACGCGGGACTAGGTTTGGCCATTCTGTTCGGTGCCCATTGCGCCATCGCGCAACAGGCATCACAGGTGGAAGCGGCAAAGCGGGCAGAGCTATTGGCTCATGCGGTAATGGTGAAGCGTCTGACGTATCTCGCAGGGCCATACGCGCAGCAGGTCGTGGCCGACGCTCGCAGCTTTCATCTGCAGCCGCAGCTCGTGGCTTCCGTACTCTATGTCGAGAACGGCGGGGATTTTGCGGGATCAGCGCATCGCATCAGCCAGGCCGGTGCCATTGGACCCATGCAGCTCATGCCGGTCACGGCCAGGTTGCTCAGTGTGAATCCATACAAGCCCCGGCAAAATATCCAAGGCGGAGTCCGGTTTCTGAAGAGGATGCTGCACCGTTTCCACGGGAATACCCAGTTGGCTTTAATGGCCTATAACGAGGGGCCAACGGCGGTGGCGGAAGGTACCCGGTATGTGCAGGCCGTAGCTTACGCGGAAAAAGTGGTGCGGGTTTGGAGAGGAGCAGCATGATTAAAGCGAGGGTGTTGCTGAAATGGTCAACATGGGGCTATATCGCCGGGCTTTTCATTTGCTTGCTGGCAACATTGGTGTTCGGACGAATGTTCATCCAGTCCGGTGGATCGCGGGTATGGTTAGTTGTATTGGTGCCCGCGTGTCTGGTCCTGGCTAAATTCATCCTGGATGCTTTTGGCGTGCTGAGGGGTTTCTGATGGAAACTGCATGGATACTCCTGTTGGCTTTCTGGATGTATTGGGTGTTGATCCGCGAAAAGCCGATTTATCTGGATGGTCCCAGCGTTGGATTCTGGGCTTCCTGTTTGGGAAACTTCAGAACGCAAGGTCTAGTAGGCCAGTTGCAACCAGAACTGAACGCGGTGGCTGCACAATATGTGGCAAGCGTTTATGGGATGCAGGATATTGGAAGAATGCGTCGGAGAATTATGGCTTTCACCCTTGGTATAGGGGGGCTGATGACTTTTTTTTATTTTGGGAGCTTGGTGGTGTTTGGGTTGACGCACATAATGCTACCGGAACCGGTCATAACCGTTTCTCTTGTGGGTTCTGTAGTCTTGACGGCTTCATTTTTCGCTTTAAGGACAACGTACAAACGGGAGATGAAAAAGTCAGGGATTCAGACCAACAAAAAAAAGCGGGCGTTGATAGAGATCGGGAGAATCAGGCAGAGTCCATTGGGTCCGGCTATAGATGCTGCCGTGTTTGAAGTGCATCCACCTTCGATCTGGTGGTGGCCATACCCGCAAGGACGTGGCCGGTTTTTCAGAAATAGGCTGAAGCTGCTGGCGGTTTGTCTGCCAGTGGCTTGGGCAATCATGTATTTTATTCAGACGCATGTGGCCTGTTACCCCTCTTTTAAAGAACACAATCTCGTCATTTTCATACTTCTGCTTCTAGCAATGGCCGTGGAGTGGATGCTTTTTGTTTCCGCCCTTGTGATGTGGGGAGATTGGCAGGGTGGCTCGAAATCATCCTGGGAAACTTTCCCGCTGTATATACTGATCAAAGATATAGCTGATCTTACTTGCTGATTAAAGGAGAGTCGTCATGAGCGTTTTCAAAAAAACCGAAAATCAGGCATCACCGGAATCCAAAATACCGTTCCAGCCGGATCCGAAGTACAGAGGCTTCGTTTATACGATTCGGTACGCAGAGATGCAGAGCGTTTTCAGGCTCGCCCATAACATTATGCCCTGTCGTATCGGTGTTGTGGGTGGTGTATCCGCTGCGGATGTGTATATTGTGGACCCCACGAAAGGCGAAACACCTATTTTCCTGAACGTGGGTAATGATCCTGACGCTATGGCACAGGCGGGAATGGGTGATCCGTTTTTTCTAAAGCTGATTCGTGCTTTTGCTGAAACTGCCGTAGAAATGGAAGAGAAATATCCCTGCAGGATTCCTGAAAACGAAAATCTGGTCAGTTTTTTCGTGCGAAACGAAGATGTTTATGGACAGGATCAGGCCTGGGTTGGATGCGGGTTTAAGTGTGGCATAGGGAAAGCCTCGCATAATGAATTTGCTAAACATTTCTTTCGCATAGTTCCCCCGGTGAGCCAAGCCTGCATTGTTGGAGCTACCCATGGTTCTGTGCAGCCCAGGCATTAAGGGTGGATCCAAGTTTTGGATATTTAAGTATCCTGCATTGTGGGTGATATATGACCGATGGAATAGTTCCCTTTTTTATACTTGCAGGAGTGCTTTGGATGGGGCAGTTCATTTGGTTTCCAGACGGGGACAGACTTCTGGTTCTTCTTGAGAAAAACGCCAGACCGCCGAGCAAACCTATGGATACTTGGGCTGTGAAGATGTATCAGGAAACATTTTCTCCTGACTGCGGCTATCGGTGGGTACAAAAAGCGATAGCCCCAGTCGCCTGGGCATCCTGGGTCTTTTTGTTGGCGATTACGGTATTTTTTAGTGTCTTTATCGTGGGTCTTTTACCCAAAGGACCAGTAGTTATGTGGTCTGTTGCAGGCATTACTTTGCTTTGGTCCCTGTCTGTTCTGATTTTGTTGTTTTTACTTATTACAGAGATGATATTGTTGTGGCGAAAAGGGATACCGTTAAACTTTCGTAAGCGAAAAGCACAGTGGCTTGCGAATAATCCGGCTCCCTCATCACAGAAATCTAGTGACGAAAGATTACCCTGGTGGTTCTGGGTGGATACGGGTGTGTTTACTACCCTGCTGCGTGTCGCCGTTTTTCTGGGTGGGTTTTTCGTGTCGCTGGCGGTGGTTTTTTATGTGTTGCATGTAACCAATCCAGTAATGGTCACACCAAATAGATTCTGGTTGGTGGTTTATCTTTGGGGAACGAGTGTGTTTTGGTTCGCACTTTCTTTGCCAATGTGGTTGTCACACATGGACTGGACACACCGTAACCGTGAAATCCTGATCTTGTGGGCGGAAAAATGAAAAAGGATTGATTGCTGGCAGGAAATTGGAAACTGGCACACCAAGGGCCGCGAATGCGGCCCGCACGTTCCCGGACGTGCCCCTCGCCCGTTAGGGCGTGACCCGGCTCGAAGAGCCTGAACCGGCCCGTATGGGCCTGATACGGTCCCGGCGCAAGCCGGGAACCTGTACCCGCCCCGATAGGGGCTGTTAAAACCAATATCCTGCGATCTTTGAGTATCAGAGATAGAAATACGGAGGCAAGAAATGGGCGTATCGGAAGAAAACTGGGAAAACCGGAATCACAAGCGGATGTCACGCGCAGCGCAATACTTCAGTACGCGACGAGAGTGGATGCTGCCCGATCTGCTGATCAACCCCGTGGGTACACTCATCCTCTGGGACGGGAAAGGGTGGCAGACAGCACCTTGGCTGTACAGCTTTATGCAGGCGTTGCGAAGTGATCTGCTGGATTATGAGGATTTGCGAACCATGATCTCGCTACCTATCCGCCAGAATGCCGCAGAATACTGGGATCTAGTGTTGCTAACTTCCGGATTGAGCGGTCACTTTGGCGACAAAAAGAGAGCAACGCTCTGGCCCCAGGAACCGCCCGTATCCAGTATCCTGGCAATGGACCAGATGGCGTATCCGCCAAAGATTACGCCAAACATTTATATCGACTGTATTCCTGAGAGGATGATCGAAACACTGAAGCACTGTATAGACATGCCCGAATCCGTTATTTATTGGCGGCCTTCGCAAGAGAACATTCGAGCCATGGAAGCGTTCGATGTGATCTGGAACGATCTGGAGAATGACCTGATCGACTTCCCAGAAGTTCAGTTTGCCGGACAGCCGGAAGATGTGATCTCGATTCTTGGTGGCAAGTAGGCAAAGAAAAACCCCAAAGCCGAAGCTGTGGGGTGAGGGTGGTGTCGTGATAACAAGCTGAGTTCCAGCTTATTACCTTATTACGCGGCTGGACGATTAAAATCGTCCTCCAGCATATCGAGACACTCAACCCCATGAAGATACCTGACGGGAATTTTCAATATGGTGATCCCTGCCCGATGGAGCAGGTGAAAGACCATACCGATCTCCCCAATAGGCTCCTTAAAAGAAACCTGGTAATCAAAATGATCACCAGACCTCCATGGAAGTTGTGCCCCCTGAAACACCACCGGGGAATTGTTAAAAACCTTGCCCACCTCGCCATTGATGGCGACATGGACAAGCTCCTCCAAGAACTCGTCGTCCCATAACATAATATGTCTCCTATATTGAGTAGTGCCGCAAATAAGTGGGTGGACAAAAAGTATGGAAGCGCAGTGTGAGGGGGGATGACAAAGAAAAACCCCTAAGCCAAGGCGTAGGGGTGGGGAGAAAGACAGATCAAGGCGCTGGATTTATGAGGGTTTCCAGTATTTTTTTGACGCCCTCACTTTCGTCAGGGCCAAGACCGTCGGCAAAGCCGAAGGCAATGCTCTCCCAAAGATTTGCATCACCCAGTTTGGCAAATACACCGGCTTCCAGAATGGATGCAATACGAACTAATCCGCGAGTAGAAATCGGAGCCGAAAGCTCCCCGGCCATGTGCGCGTTGCGCGTTTCTCCAGCCAGTTGCACCAGAATGGCAGCCACATCTTCCGGCAGGTTAGGACACTTACCAGCAATGATGTTCAATTCCTCTTGTGAAGTGGGATAATCCACTTCCACAAAGAGGAATCTATCCAAAACTGCAGCATCCTGGACGTTTCTGGACCGAAACTGCCCGGTTGTGTCGCCACGACCACGGGTGTTTCCCGTGAAGGCGATTCGGAAATCAGGATGCGGATGAATCACCGCACCCGTTTCAGGGATAGCGAGTGGACTGCCTTCCAGAACCCGGTTCAGGGTGATGGTCACTGACGGGGGAAGTGCGTCGCCCTCATCAAAAACAATCCACTCGCCCTCGCGCATGGCGCGAACCAGTGGACCTTCAATAAAAGCCGTTTTGCCGTCTTCCAGGCCGATATAGCCAACAATATCAGCTTTTTCGGTTCTGGAGTTGCATGACAACGTAGTACAGCCATGCCCAAGACGAGCGGCCATCTGTTCAGGCAGACTCGTTTTCCCTGCTCCGGCTGGGCCGGAAAGATACAGACTGGTGGTTATATTTCCTGATGCCCAGGCCAGCATTTTCCGTAACGAATCCACACGGAAAATGTATTCAAAGACCGGGGCCGGAGTACGATCACTAGCCCTTTTTGCGGGGAATGGCTTGCCCGCCAGTTCTTGTATACCGAATGCTGCGCCTAAATCTATGGTGTTCATGGCCTATCTCCTTTTGAGAAATAATAAATTAAAGAATCCGGACAGGATGTTCGGAACAGTTCCGGAGATAAGTGGGTGGACAAAAAGTATGGATAGGCAGGTAGGGACTTGTGGTTATAGTGTGTTACGATCAGAAGAGAAACGAAAACCGAGAATCGAGATTTTTGGATGCACAGAACATACAAGTACAAAGCGTGGATTGTTTGCCCGGACGAAGAAGTCGCTCTGCAAGAGGCGCAGCGGGTGTTTTATGAGTTCGAGAGTGCGGCACGGCTGGATGAAATCGTCGAAGCCCGCAATCATGTTTATAAAAGCCTCGCGGACTTGTGGACACCGAATCGCCAGGATCCAATTCGCTGGTTACAGACCGAGCAGCGCAGAGTCATGGCCAGACGCAAAAAGACAAAACCCTTAAAAACGCTGGAAGAACGCAAGGAAACAGGAGATAAAGGCGTTATTTTCGGGGTGTTTCATACCAAAGCCGAGCAGAAAACCTGGAAAGAGGTCATCGAGCATAGCCAGAAAAAAGGGAATACCGTACTGGTAACAACCGCTCTTGTAGATGAAAAAAACGGTCATCCGGTCTATGAGGTGCAAATGCCGCTTTGGATGGACCGGGAAAAAGAACCGTTACGGTTCCGGTTTATCATGCACAGGCCGTTTCCGGAAAATGGAACCATGTATCGGTTTTTTCTGGTGGCCTGGCCCAAGATTCGCCAGGGGAAACGGATAGGCTGCCGCTGGGAAATCGGAGTGCGGGTCGAAATGCCGGAACCGGAACCACGTCAACCGCGCAGAGTGGGGACGTGGCAACCGCGCTGGCACGCGGAACC
>NZ_JBYCKP010000412.1:0-1000 GCF_057473445.1 Acidithiobacillus sp. TH-A36
GTGGTTGCGCACAATCTGTGCTATGATATCGGGCTTACAACCTATCGGAAGTCGTTTCATCCAGAGGTCGTCTGCGTCATGGATATGGGCGGAAGGCATGCAGCGTACATTGAGGCGGATACAGAATGGGGTGGGCAGCGTAGTCGCGTGCCCGTCAGCGGATCGACAGCCAAGTTCATGAAAGAGTCGTTTATCCGCTATTTTCTTCAAACTAAGGGAGACGTCCGATACATTTTATAAATGCTCTCGGCTTGGCATGACAACGTTTCTCGGTTGAGTATGTTTCGAGGTTGAGTTTGTTTCTCCGTTGAGTCTGTTTCGGGATTGATTCCATAACAACATCGCGGTCTGTGTTTTCCTCGAAAATCCGTCTCTTTCCCACTTGTGCATGAATCGACCAAGGACGTGCATTCTAAGCTCATCTGCATTTTGGATAGGATGAGTTTATATGCCAAAGTTCTTTTCGTCGAGTAAGGCCAGAAAGACACGACCGACCCATCCGGGTTCGAGTCGCGCCGTGTCGAAAGGTGCTTCGGCTCAACCTGGTCAGAGGAGCGCTTCGTCTGAAGCGCGCGATGCGCGAAACGACCACTGGCGGGGGGAGAACAATCAGTCTGCCTTGCAGACCCGAGGTACAGAGAAAGGACGCGCAGCCCCGAAAGCAGCCCTGCTGAAGAGTGCGCGTGTACCCAAGTTGAACGGTCATCTACAGGTCTCTAGTGACTGGTTGCAGTCCCGCCTCGGCAGTGATGCCGACTTTGTCGAGCGCAAACTCGTCATTGGCCGGTACCGGGCGGCCTGCTATTTTCTCCGTACGCTTATCGACAAACCGCTTCTCGAGCGCAATATATTGCAGCTCCAACAGCACGCATATCCACGCAAGAGCTTGCGCCAAATGACCGACTATCTGGTGGAACGGGTCTTGTCTGTGTCTGAAGCTATGTCCATGCACGACTTGCAAGATGTGGAGATGGCGCTCCTCAAAGGATATGTCGTCATT
>NZ_JBYCKP010000413.1:0-2180 GCF_057473445.1 Acidithiobacillus sp. TH-A36
CACCGGCAAACAACAAAAACGACAGTGGCCCCATCTTATACGGATATGCTCAAATCACCGGCGGCCAGCAGTGGGGAACATCGACCAATGGATCGCCTACAGGCCCCAATGGTTGGATCATTGGGGCCAACCGTATTCGCCTGGGTGTCAAGGGCCAGGCCGTTCCAGGTGTCACGTACAACATCGAGGCAGGTTGGGACAATGCTGCACTCAGTGGTATCAGTGGAAATCCGTCCACGCCCAAGGGAAATCTGTTGAACAACGGCCTTGGCAATAACGGAAACGCTTCCATCATTAATGCCTGGATGAACTATGCACCCGTGCCTTTTGCTCAGCTGAAGGTTGGCAAGTTCAAGTTACCGGTGGGTAATGAGTATGTGAGTAAGGCTGGCAACACGTTGCCTTTTGTCTTCCGAAGCATGGCTCAGTCCCTGCTTCCAGGCCGTTCTTTGGGCGCAATGATTCATGCCGATGACGTGATGGGAACGGGAGCGAGTTATGCCGTAGGTTTTGCCGATGACACTTCCCTGGACCCTTACAATGCCTATTACTCCGGCAATAATGCCGCATATTACACCGGAGGTGGTCAGGGTGAGTTCCTTAACGGCAGCGGCAACTACATAGCCTTTGCTCGTCTGGGGTGCGACTTCATGGGACCCCTGCTCAAGGCTAAAGTGAGCGGATCCCGGATGAGTCTGGGCGCTGTACCGTCTGCAGGGCTTTCCAAAACTGCTGTATACACCTGGAATGCCGGGATACATGGCGGACTGATGGGAGTTCACTATGCAGCCTCCTACACTAACATGACCTCTGGACGTAGCTTTGGCGTGGGCGGTTACAGCAATAAGGGCATGCTGGCTACTGACTGGAACGTGGGCTTAGGCGTCAATCTGCATCAGATGACCTTGACGCCTTCCTGGTTGGACATTGAGCCTGCGGTACGTTTCGACTCTTTCAGTATCAACGACCACAACGGTTATGACGCCAAGATCGATAACACGACAGTGGGCCTGAACTACTTTGTCAACCCCAACAATCCACACGCTGCAGAGGTGCAGTTGAACTACATCATTCCTACGGCTCGTCAGGGCAATTTTGGTACTGGAACCATGGGCGGCGTGTTTGGCGCAAATGACGCGCCCATCATCGGTGCGGCCTACAACACCTTAATGTTGCAGTTCCAGGCGGGTTTCTGATCTCCTCCGTAAAAGGATGTAGAGGCCGGCCTGTGCGCCGGCTTCATTAATACTATTGGCTGATAATTTCTGGTGACTTTCTCCTCCTCGTCCATGAGGGCTTAGCTCTATTTTATATAGAGCTTTTTTTTCAGCCCATCATGGTGAATAGTTTTTTACTATTTTTAGGGGCTTCAGGAAATGCGTATCATACCCATGGGTATGCTCCTCCAGTAGGTGCCGCAAATGGACTTTCATGAAGCCGAGATAGGTAATCGGTGCCACATTCCCGGTTCGGAAGTCATGGATAGCCTTCTCCGCTTTACAGCGCAAGGGTTTTTTCGTGGCTTTCATACCCTAAGAAGGGCCAAGGCAATTCCCAACAACCCTACACTCATGAATAGCCATCGCGCCCACCAGCGGATATCCAGAATAGCTGCCGATGCAACGCCCAGGAGGCCTGGCCAATATGAAAGCCAGATACCTGAGTGACTAATCACTTTTATCGCGGTAACCGAAAACACCTGCGACCACTGCTGTGCTGCCATAAGGATAAGCGCCACAACCAGCACCCATGCAGCGAGACTTTGGCGATGCCCATCGAGAAGAAACAAAGAGAGTCCGGCCATTGTACTAAACAGAAATGCGAAAAATAAAACCCCAAAAAACATCATTTCTCCGTGAACAACATCAACCCGAGTCATAAGCTCTATCCATAATAGCACTAGCCATCTGATACTACCCGCTGTTTCGAGTGCGTCCAATAGTCGATCGTTCTTGCATTATTTCCGGAATATCCTGTACATTGCCAATGAGCGTTTTTGTAGATAAACGTGGGGATGTCTTTTTTGCAAATAGGTTTCCAAAGAGGCAAAGAAGGCCAAATTGTTTGAGGCATTTCACAATTTCAGGAGGCATAAAAACATGGCCGAAGTCAAAAAGCGTATTCGTCGTACTGCTGAACAACGTCTGGCAGATCTTGAAAAGAAGCAGGCGGAGATCCTG
>NZ_JBYCKP010000414.1:0-2076 GCF_057473445.1 Acidithiobacillus sp. TH-A36
ATGCAAATCCTGTTCCTCCAGAGCCACCATCAGGTGAAACAGCAGGTCGGCTGCCTCGGCAATAATCGGTTTTTTCTCATGATTTTTGCAGGCCAGCACAAATTCGGTGGCTTCTTCGCCCACTTTTTTCAGGATCCGGTCCTGGCCGCCATGGAGCAGTTGCGCGACGTAGGACTGGCCGGGATCAGCCTGCCGACGTTGATGCAAGGTACTCTGCAGGCTGTCGAGAATGCTGCCTGGAGGCGGTGTTAGGTGCTGCCAGCCCTCGGCACCGGGTGCTCCCTGAAAAAAGCAGGTGGCTTCGCCGGTATGGCAGGCTGGCCCTTCCTGGATAACCCGCATCAGCAGCGTGTCGCCGTCACAATCCAGGCGCAGATCGACCAGATGCTGAAAATGGCCGGAGCTTTCGCCCTTGCGCCAGAGGGCTTGCCGGGAACGTGACCAGTAGGTGCCCATCCCGTCCTGCAAAGTGGCTGTTAAGGCTTCGGCATTCATCCAGGCGAGCATCAGGACCCTGCCGCTGCGGGCATCCTGGGCAATGGCCGGAACCAGGCCATCGGCATTCCAGCGTACGGCTGCCAGAAGAGCGTTGTACTGGTTATCACCCATTGCCGCTATAACCCCCCGAAGTATGTTTCGTTATTGATTACGCAATATGCCTGATGCTGGATGCACATCCGGCGTTTTCAGATGCTTTCCCGAATGGGAATACCCATTTTGACCATTTCGGCTTTGACTTCGGCAATGCGAAACTGCCCAAAATGAAAGACGCTGGCGGCCAGCACGGCGTCGGCATGACCCTGCACAATGCCTTCGGCAAAATGTTCAATGGCACCGACGCCACCTGAAGCGATGACCGGAACCGGAACCGCATCACTGACAGCGCGGGTCAGCTCCAGATCAAATCCCAGGCCGGTTCCGTCCCGATCCATACTGGTCAGCAGGATTTCTCCGGCGCCATAGTCCGCCATCTGCTGCGCCCAGGTGATGGCGTTGAGACCCGTGGAATGGCGGCCTCCATGGGTGAATACCTCCCAGTGGTCATCGACGCGTTTGGCATCAATAGCGACCACGATGCAGGAGTTGCCAAAACGCCGGGCCGCCGCACGCACCAGTTCTGGTTCCTTGACGGCCGCACTATTGATGCTGACTTTGTCCGCACCTGCCAGCAGCAGGGTGCGGATGTCTTCGACGCTGCGCACCCCGCCACCGACGGTCAGAGGGATGAATACCTGGGCAGCAACTGCCGAAACCACCTCTGCCAGGGTGCCCCTTTGTTCATAACTGGCCGAAATATCGAGAAAAGTCAGCTCGTCAGCGCCTTCGTCGTTGTAGCGTTTGGCCACTTCTACCGGGTCGCCGGCATCGCGCAGGGCGACGAACTGGACCCCTTTGACGACGCGGCCATGGTCAATATCCAGACAGGGTATGATGCGCCTGGAAAGCATGGCCCTAAGCCTCGGCCCGGGCGCGGGCACTGGCAAAGTCCAGTGTTCCTTCATAAATCGCCCGTCCAGTGATGGCACCCATTACTCCGTCGCCTTCGTGAGTTTTGAGCGCCAGGACCTGGTCGAGGTCGGCAATGCCTCCCGAGGCGATGACTGGAACCGGGACGGCTTGCGCCAGTGCTACCGTGGCGGGTATATTGGGTCCACTCAACATGCCGTCGCGGCTGATATCAGTGTAGATAATGGCTTCGATGCCATCGGCAGCAAAATGTTGGGCAAGATCCACGGGATCGTGGCGGGACAGCTTGGACCAGCCTTCGGTGGCTACCTTGCCATCCCGGGCGTCAATGCCGACCATGATGTGGCCGGGAAAGCTGACGGCTGCATCGCGGACGAAGCCCGGTGCCTTGACGGCCTGGGTGCCGATAATGACATAGCGCACCCCCGCCTGGATGTAGGTTTCAATTTGTTCCTCGCTGCGAATGCCACCGCCAACCTGAATTTCCAGGTCTGGAAAGCGTTCACAAATGGCCGCGATGGCTTTGGCATTGACCGGCTCACCCTGTACGGCTCCATCCAGATCAACAATATGCAGACGTTTTGCGCCACCATCTACCCAGCGCTGGGC
>NZ_JBYCKP010000415.1:0-3006 GCF_057473445.1 Acidithiobacillus sp. TH-A36
ATGCCATAGTGTTTGGCGGCCCAGGTCAGCAGGCCGCCCCAGCCACAGCCAATATCCAGGAGTTTTTCACCAGACTGCAGATGGAGCTTGCGGCAGATATGATCCAGTTTCTGCTCCTGGGCAACATCAATATCTTCTTTGCCGGTTTTGAAATAGCCACAGGAGTACACCATGTTGCGATCCAGCCAAAGCCTGTAGAAGTCATTGGAAACATCGTAATGATAGTGAATGGCTTCCCTGTCCTTGGCTTTGCTGTGTAAGGCCTTGTGGAGAATGCCGGTTTTGGGTTTTTTGGCCGGAAATGCGTCGCTGAGACCTTCGGCAACAGCAAGAATGTCCTGGTAGCGTCCTTCAATGCCGATAGTGCCTTCCACATAGCCTTCGCCCAGTACATCCAGAGCGCTGCCGGTGAGGAGCTGGGTAATGACGCTCGCTGATTTGAGATGCATGGTGACCAGTGTGGGTTCATCGAAAGCATATTCGTGACCATCCCAAAAAATGACCCGTAAGGGCAGCGCCTTGTCATTGAGGCCTTTTTTGACATGATCCAGAAAGTTACTTCGTAAGTCTTTCACGTGAAATTTCCTCCCGTATCTGGAGATGAATGATGACGATCAATGTGGCTGTATACACAACCCTCAACCATTTCTTGATTGTAGAACAAATTCCTCCGTTCTGATTTTGGAGATGAATCCAAACCCTTGGTGCTGACTGCTGTGTTATTGTTATGCAAGGCGCAATGATGTTGATGTATTCAACGCTTCTTCTGCGGCGACCCTGACGGCATGTGCTGCGTGATGGCTTAATCCCTGCAGCGCGGAAACTTTTTCCGGGCTATCCGGGACACTTTTTATGGCGCGGATGACGGCCAGCCCCTGGATAACATCTACGGGGTAAGACATTGCGCATTCAGCAAGAGGGCCTGCCGCTTCCGCATGGTTCTGATTGGCGAGACTGAGTATGGCCCCCATTCTTACTTCCGAATGGGGATTTTTGAGTGCCCAGATCAGACGATCATAATAAGGGGTTTGTCGTTCCCAGGCCTCAATGTTGCGACCACAGGCCGGACAAATCTCTACAGCAACCGGAATTTCAGCGAAGCAGAGCGGGCAGTAATGATGATTCATGCGCAGCCGCAGTCAGCTTCCCAGCGCAGAATGTGATTGCCGGGTACCAGTTCGAGCAGGTGGGGCATGACCGCATCGACGGTCTCCGGCTCGTCGAAAAACTCCAGTACCAGGGGCAGATGCACGTTCAGACGCAATACATCATCGGCATGCACCACGCCCTTGCTGCCAAAGCCGGCAATACCCCGGAAGGCGGTGACCCCATGCACTTTGTACTGATCGTGGAGCATACGAAATATCTCCTCCATCAAATTGTGGCCATCGTGTTTATCGCCTTCTTTGATGTAAATACGGACTACGGAAACGCTGGTCATGATTTTCACCTCTCTTAAATACTGCGGGATACCCAGGCACCGGCAAATGCCGCTGCCACACACAGGAACAGTGAAGAAAACATATAGAGCAAACCTTTCAGTGCTTCGCCGTTTTCAAAAAGAACGAGAGTCTCCAGGGAGAAGGTCGAGAAGGTGGTGTAAGCGCCAAGGCCCCCGGTAAGCATGCCTGTACGTAATTCCGGACTGAGAGAAATACGTTCGAGAGTTTCAAAAAAAAGAAAGCCCATGATGAAACAGCCCATGACGTTGATACTCAGGGTTGCCCATGGAAAACCCCGCCCGAATACCGTTTGGACCAGCAGACTCTGTCCGTATCGTGCCCAGGCACCCAAAACGGCAAATATGGCGATGAAGCCGAAAGTGGCAAACATTTCTACTCCTTAATTAATTAAATATAAAAAACACTCGCAAAAATAATGATGAGCATTACTCCGATATAGGCCAGATAGGCATTCAGGGAACCATTTTGTAAGGCCAGTCCCAGCCGGTCACTCATGATCTGCACAAAGCGCACCACAGGACGAAATAACCAGGGACCGAATACCGGGGCCTGACTGTAATCAAAGCGCAATTCCCGCACAAAATAATCCCGCTCGGTATGGCTTCTTCGGGTATTGGTACGGGGACGGTAGACAAAGCTGTAGAATTCACGCAAAGCGTTGGAAAAAGCCAAAGCCGTGACCGCATTATTGGCCGGTATCTGGCGTAATCCGTGACCCCAGACCGGCACCCGTTTGCGCCCCTGACGAAGATGGCTCCAGCCCAGCATGGCTAATGGAATCAGGGATAGTAGCAGTCCCATCAGCAGCAGCAGCGGAGGTGAAATAAAGGCAAAATGAAAACGCAGAGGGATCAGGATTGGTCCTTTCACCATGCTGGCCAGGGCGGCGGGAACAGCGGGCCAGTTATCGTCGGCGAGAAAGCCGAGGGTCCAGGGCAGTGCTGCAGCATACCCCAGAACCAGCAGGCCCAAAGCAAGAATGGGCCAGCGTCCGGTAATACGCTGTTGATTTTCCTCGCGACCCAGTAAACCCAGGCCGAAAACCTTGATCATGGTGGCCAGGGCGATGGCGGCAGTCAGTGCCAATCCCGCTCCACCCAAAGCCAGGGTGACTCTGGCGGCAGAACTGGTCAGATGAAAATCCTGAAAGACCGTCTGGAATAAATACCATTCTCCCGCAAACCCGGCAGTAGGCGGCATGGCGGCCAGACTCATGGCGCCCAGCAGTGCGCCGATGCCCAGGGTCCAGGGAGCGAGTGCCAGCACCCGGCTCTGCGCTATGTGGTAATCGCCACGCACACTGGCGACCCGGTCGGCACTCAGCATCATGCTGCCTTTGGCCAGGCTGTGACCGCCCAGATGAATGAGGCCTACGGTCCAGGCCAGGGTGCTGAGCATATTTAAACCGTCAGCCCGGAACAGGGAGGCGGCGCCCAGCGCGACTACGGCTAATCCGGCGTTTTCAGCCGTGGAAAAAGCCAGCAGACGGCGCCAGTCTTCCTGCTGAAAGGCATATAAAATGGCCAGAATAGCGGTGATGGTG
>NZ_JBYCKP010000416.1:0-5337 GCF_057473445.1 Acidithiobacillus sp. TH-A36
ATAGATGGAATGGCGAAACATGCAAAGAAAGACAACTCGACCTATACATATCGCGAGAAATATGCATAGGAAAACCCATTCTTATATACACGTCAAGTTTAGTCGGAATAAGATCTGTCTGCCGGGTTGGCATTGTGTAGCCCGTTTCGCGCACATTAAAAATCCCAGAAAGTACAAGACGTTCCGGGATTATGTTTACAATTTATGTTTGGTGGTTTTTAAAAAGGAATATCGTCATCAAAATCTTCCATTGGCGGGGGTGGGGTATCCTGTTTGCGCCCGCTGCTGGCCGGAGCTGAAGAAGCACCCGTCGAATGACCGCCGCCATGATCTTCTTCGTCAAAACTGGCTGCACCACCACCGCCCCCGCGTGGACCCACCAATTGCAGCCGGTCACCGATAATTTCAGTGGTGTAGCGCTCCTGACCTTCCTTGTCGGTCCACTTGCGGGTCTGCAATCGGCCTTCCACATAAGCCATACTGCCCTTGCGCAGGTATTCGCCAGCAATTTCGGCAGTACGTCCAAATAGCACGATACGATGCCATTCGGTGCGTTCCTGTTTATTCCCTTCGCGATCCTTGAAATTTTCAGAGGTGGCAATACTGAAATTGGCGATAGCAGCACCACTGGGCTGATAGCGCATCTCCGGGTCCCGGCCCAGATGTCCTAATAATATGACCTTGTTCACTCCCGCCATTGTCAGATCTCCTTGAGTACAAGGGGACGGCCGTCCCCGAAAGCCCTATACTAACCCATCCAGAGAAAAACTCATTCCTGAACCCAAAAAGGCTACGGCTACATGGAACATATCCAGATCCGGGGCGCACGTACCCATAATCTCAAAAACATCTCATTAACCCTGCCCCGGGACCGCCTCATTGTCATCACCGGCTTATCCGGTTCGGGCAAATCCTCACTGGCTTTTGACACGCTCTATGCCGAAGGTCAGCGCCGCTATGTGGAGAGTCTTTCGGCCTATGCCCGGCAGTTTCTGTCGCTGATGGGCAAGCCTGATGTGGATGCCATTGAAGGGCTATCGCCCGCCATTTCCATTGAACAGAAATCCACTTCCCATAATCCCCGCTCTACCGTCGGCACCATCACGGAAATCCATGACTATCTGCGTCTGCTGTATGCCCGCACTGGCACGCCCTGGTGTTGCGGAGCACCCATTCAGAGCCAGACCATCAGCCAGATGGTAGATCAATTACTGGCCCTGCCTGAAGGCGAAAAACTCATGATTCTCGCCCCCATGGTGCGTGATCGCAAAGGCAGTCATGAAGAGGTGATCAGCGCGCTGCGGGCCAGAGGCCTGATTCGTGCCCGGGTAGATGGGGAAATGCTCGAACTGGATGACATTCCGACCCTGGACAAAAAACGCAAACATCGCGTTGAAGCCGTCATTGACCGCCTGGTGTTGCGCGAGGACAGTGGGCCGCGTCTGGCGGAATCCCTGGAAACCGCACTGAGCCTCGCCGATGACCAGGCCATCGCCGTGTTGATGGGGCCGCAACATCAGGAAGAACGCCTGTTCTCCGCCCACCATGCCTGTCCCAGTTGTGGACGTTCCTTTCCGGCCCTCGAACCCCGGCTGTTTTCTTTCAACAATCCGGCAGGGGCCTGTCCACGTTGTGACGGCCTGGGAGAAATTACCTTTTTTGATCCAGACCTGATTATTCCTGATCCGGGTGCCAGCCTCAGCGCCGGGGCCATCGCCGCCTGGACCAAGCGCCACAAGGAACATTACACCCCCTTGTTGAATGCGCTGGCCGCTCATTTTCACTTTTCCCTGGAGTTTTCCTGGGAAGACCTGCCTTTTGAAGTGCGTGAGCAAATTCTGCACGGTTCCGACGAACGTATTACCGTGCAGCAAGGTTCACGGACGCATCAGATTCATTTTGAGGGAGTCATTCCCGGACTGGAACGGCGCCTGCGCGAATCCCAGTCTAATCTGGCGCGGGAAGAAATCATGCGTTACATGGGCCGCCTGCGCTGTCCGTCCTGTCACGGCAGCCGTCTGCGTGAAGAAGCCCGTATGGTCAAGGTGGGGCCTCTGGCCCTTCAGGAAGTGTCAGCGCTGCCCATTCGCGAATCCCTGCAACACTTTGCGAATTTGCAACTGGAGGGCCAGGAAGCCATCATCGCCGAGAGAATCCTGAAGGAAATCAGCAGCCGCCTGAAGTTTCTGGTAGATGTGGGTCTGGCCTATCTGAGTCTGGATCGTTCCGCAGAAACCCTTTCCGGTGGCGAAGCCCAGCGCATTCGCCTGGCCTCCCAGATTGGTGCCGGTCTGGTGGGGGTCATGTATGTTCTGGATGAACCCTCCATCGGCTTGCACCAGCGTGACAATGACCGCCTGATCGGCACTCTCAAACATCTGCGTGACCTGGGTAATACCGTCATTGTTGTAGAGCATGACGAAGATGCCATCCGCGCTGCAGATCATGTAGTGGATATGGGCCCCGGCGCCGGTACCCACGGGGGTGAAGTCATCGCTCAGGGTACTCCCGAAGAGATTCGCGCCAATCCGGACTCCCTCACCGGTCGTTACCTGACTGGTGATTTGTGCATTGCAATTCCCGAACGCCGCTGTCACGACCAGCAACGCTGGCTGGAAGTCATCGGTGCGACAGGCAACAACCTGAAATCAGTCGATGCAAGAATTCCCATCGGCCTGTTTACCTGCATCACCGGCGTCAGCGGCTCGGGCAAATCCACGCTGATCAATGACACCTTGTATCCCGCCTGCGCGCGGGTTCTGATGGGCAGCACGCAGAGTCCGGCTGCGCATCAGCAACTGCGTGGCCTGGAAGCCCTGGACAAAGTCATAGCCATTGATCAAAGTCCCATCGGCCGTACCCCCCGGAGTAATCCGGCCACTTATACCGGACTGTTCACCCCGATTCGCGAGCTTTTTGCCGCCACCAGCGAGGCCCGGGCCAGAGGTTACAATCCGGGGCGATTCAGTTTTAACGTCAAGGGCGGCCGTTGTGAAGCCTGTGAGGGCGACGGCGTCATTCGCGTTGAAATGCATTTTCTGCCGGACATTTACGTATCCTGCGACGTTTGTGCCGGAAAACGCTACAAGCGGGAAACGCTGGATGTGCATTACAAGGGCAAAAATATTCACGAAATTCTCGAAATGACGGTGGAAGATGCCCGCCAGTTTTTTGATCCGGTACCAGCCATTGCCCGCAAATTGCAAACACTGCTGGATGTAGGGCTGGGTTATCTGCGCCTCGGCCAGTCCGCCACCACACTTTCCGGTGGCGAAGCCCAGCGGGTAAAGCTCTCCCGGGAATTATCCCGACGGGATACCGGACGCACCCTATACATTCTTGATGAACCTACCACCGGCCTGCATTTTCATGATATCGCCCTGCTCCTGGTAGTCCTGCAGAAGCTCGCCGATGCGGGCAATACCATTGTGGTCATTGAACATAATCTGGATGTCATCAAAACCGCCGACTGGATTATCGACCTGGGTCCCGAGGGTGGCTCCGGAGGCGGGCAAATCATCGCCACGGGCAGCCCTGACGAAGTCGCCCGCAATCCGGTTTCACACACCGGTCACTATCTGGCGCGACATTTATCCCGATAAATTGCACAATAGTCCTGTAAACATGACCTGGAGCCGTGAATATGTCCGTTCTCCCCGAACGCCGTGAACAAATCCGCAGCGCCCACGCCGCCCTGATCCTGCAGGTAGTTGCAGCCTGCCAGAACCCCCGGTTGCGCGGCGCTGTCGACGACCACCTGCGCGTCGCCGCTGCGAATGGTTGGGGAGAACTGGTGGCGGTCATTCAACAGATTATGGCTGGCAAGCGTGAACTGGGTTTACTGCAGGGACTGGATGAAGAAGACAGTGTCATCGTCGAATCCATTCTGATGGGTCTGCAAAATCCCGAAACGCTCCCCAAAAGTACGGGGCAGGCCGACCCGGGACTGGCGGCCCCAGGGCTGGCCAGTGTCATCCTTGCCGCGCGTCGGGGCGACCCCCAGGCCGTCGCCTGGTTGGGGCAAATGGCCAGTCAAATGCAAAAAGCCGGGGGCGACATGGCCCGTATGGGGGCCGCTCTCGGCCCCTTGTCCCGAGGTTTGGATGATCGCCGCAAGCTGGAAAAAGGCATGGGACCATTGGGTCGCAGCCTGCTTCAGGGGGTACTGGACGAACTCGCCAAAGCCGAATTGCAATAAGGTCCATTTCACCCGAAAAGCTTGAAATGTTGCTTTATCGCCCCTATTTCCCGAGCCGACGTCTTTTTATTTTCAGGAGTATTGCATGGCCACTGGTGAACACATCCTCGAAGTCAACTTAGGTAATTTTCAGGAAGCCGTTATTGAGCTTTCCCAAAAGGCCCTGGTCCTCGTGGATTTCTGGGCACCCTGGTGTGGACCATGTCGCGCCCTGGGTCCTGTCCTCGAAAAGCTGGCGGAGGAAATGCAGGGTGCTTTTGTTCTGGCCAAAATCAATTCTGATGAAAACCCGGAACTTTCCCGGGAATATCAGGTGCGCGGAATTCCCGCCGTCAAGGCTTTCAAAAACGGTAAAGTAGTAGACGAGTTTACCGGCGCTCTCCCGGAGTCTGCCATCCGCCAGTTTCTTGAAAAACATTTACCCAAGCCCGGCGATGATCTGCGCGCCGAGGCCATGGCCGCCATGGCCCAGGGCAAAACCGATGAAGCCCAGTCACTTCTGGAAGAGTCCCTGCAAACAAACCCTCAAAACGATCAGGCACGTTTGGCACTGGCCCATCTCGCCATACAACAGGGACGTCATGCGGATGCTCAGGCACAAATTGATGCCATGTCCCCTCTGTTTCAGATGGAAATCGAGGTCGAAGGCCTGAAAGCATTACTGGAATTTACGGATGCGGCGCGCAAAGCTCCGCCCATGGCCAAGCTGGAGACGACCATTGCCCATGAAAAAGGCGACACGCGCGCTCTGGCCATGTATCAACGGGCGCTGGTTCTGCTTTTGCAGGGCCAGGAAGCTGCCGCTTTGGATCAACTGATTGAAATGGTGGAAAGACACAAAAGTTACGACGATGGCCTCGCCCGCAAAACTGTTCTGAAGATTTTTGCCCTGCACAGCAATCAGGGACCACTGGTTGAGCAATACCGCACCAAATTATCCCGCGCTTTGTATTAAGTGCTATGGTAGACATCAGGCAGGAACTAGATGCTTTATTACCGAGTCTAAACGCAAATGCGTCAATGCTGCAGAACCAAAACTCCAAAGGAGAGTCCTATGGCGAATAGTCGCCCGAAAACCCTGTTGAAACGCCCGAAACTACTGATTACTGCTGTTGTCGCTGCGTGCTTTGGTTTTACCC
>NZ_JBYCKP010000417.1:0-6455 GCF_057473445.1 Acidithiobacillus sp. TH-A36
AATACATGTTTTTTGGCAATCATCATTGTTCTCCCTGAGTTTCGCAGTATGCGTCCGCTTAGAATGCGTAGGTCAACATCACGCGGTTGTAGATGAAATAGCCGGTGTTATTCGGAAGTCCGCCACCATGAGCGACTTCTACCCGATCACGAATGGACAGACCTTTGAGGAAACCCTTGGGGAAGTAAGTCAGATCACCGTAGATATCGTTGGCATAACCTGCCGCCTGGAGATGGTACTGGGCATAAGCCGTCTGGAACAAAAAGCTGTTGTTAAGGAAATGCTGGCTCAGACCAATTTTAAAACCATGACCGGGACCCATTTCCACCAGACCACGAATCATGGACGTGGTATAGAGGGGATCCGTTGCATAACCGACGGTATAGGGCGAAACAATGGCCCCACCACCGATGGCTCCAGGATGATATTCAATTTCATTGTACGCGGCTGTCAGCGCACCTTTGCCGAGAATGGCGTTATCCAGATTATATTTGACGCCACCTTCCACACCCCAGGCAGTGCTGTTGACGCCATTACCCTGGAAGTGATCGATTGCGCCGACACCGGAATTGCTGCTATTCAAACGACTGTTGGCATCCCACTCGCGTACTACTTGACCACCAAGAAACGGGTCCAGCCCCATGCCCGTCTTCAAAGTGTAACTGGCATCGCCGTAGAACATGTTAGTAAAGTTATAGAAGTTGTAATACCAGGCCTGGGCGTTGATACCGTACCTCTTGTAACTCGTACCAAACGCCAAAAGGCCATTGGAAGCTGGCGTACCTGCGGGCAGGTCAGCCGCGCCACCATAAATGGGGTCACCGTCGAAACCAGTGTTGTAATACAGGTTATCGCGGTAATAATCACCTGAGGTGCGACTCTTCCAGCGGAACATCCGCATACCATAAATGTTCCAGCCACAGTAAGGCGTCACTTGCGCAAAAATGCCCTGGTAGGTGGCCGGAATCGCACGGGAGTCGGAGCCATTCACAAAAGGGGTGTTAACTTCCTGGTTACCCGCCCGAATCATCACCACATCGGGAATGGCGTACTGCAGATAAGCCTGACCCAAGGCATTTGTGGAGTCTGCGGTACCCATCAAGGTAGCATCGGGATTAACCCGATTGGCACCCAGACTATTAGCCGTGTAAAAACCTACATCAGCGCTGAAACCCGCTGCAGAGGGCGTATGCACGTTAATGTAGCCACCCAGCGAGAAGGCGCTGAGATTTGTGGCATTCTTTCCAAAGAACCGATCAAAATAGTAAGAACGAATTTGTCCATCCACCTTGCTGTGCATAAAAAAGTCAGCCAGGGTATTTTCTGTGGAACTGGTGTCGGCATGGGCGATAGCAGCAAAGCCACTCAGGGCCGCAAACAGTGCAATGACAACGCGGTTTTTCTTCAACATGTGACCTCCTCGATTTAGGGTTCTTTGCAACACTGTGGGCATAATAACGAGGCTATATGACAAGATGATGACAGTTTTATGAACTTTTTGTGACGTTATTTCTATATGGATATAACGATTATGGCAGAAACGGGTTGAAAGGGGTATCCATCATCATAAAACGGCAGTCGGCCTGGAAGCTTTGCAGCGACTTTGGTCCGCGCCGACTGCCATTTTGAGGATTAAAGCATGTTGCAGGACGCGATGATCGTGGGACAATGCGATCTGGAAACAGCCTGAATCGAGCCTGCCATGCCCATTGAAATTCGCCACCTGCGCACCATCGAAGCTGTCGCCCAGTTTGGCAGTCTGGCTGCCGCAGCCCAACGCCTGCATCTGACCCAGTCCGCCCTGTCCCATCAGCTCCGTGGTCTGGAAGCGGAATTTGGTGTCAACATTCTGGACCGTGAACGGGGCAGCCAGTTGCGCCTCAGCCCTGCCGGTGAAGAATTGCTGGCGGCAGCGCGGGAAGTCCTGCCCCGCGTGCGGCAGTTGCAGGAAGAACTTAAACGTCGGGCGCTGGGCAACAGTGGACGCCTGCGTATTGCCGTGGAATGTCATACCTGTTTTGACTGGCTGACCCCCGCCATGGATCATTTCCGGGAAAACTGGCCGGACGTTGAGATGGACCTGGTGTCCGGTTTTCAACAGGACCCTCTGCCTCTCCTGCAAAGTCATCAGGCTGACCTGACCGTACTGACCGCCCCAGATGCCATGGCCGCAGATATCACCCTGCATCCCCTGTTTGCCTACGAAGTGGTCGCTCTGGTCAATCCTCGCCACGCCCTGGCCAGCAAGCCTTATCTGGAGCCCGCCGACTTTCTGGAAGAAACCCTCATCACCTATCCGGTGGAAGACCGACGTCTGGATTTGTTCCGGGAGTTTCTGCAGCCCGCTGGCATCCAGCCCTGGCGCCGGCGGCATGCCGAACTGACGGTCATCATCCTGCAACTGGTGGCCTCGGGTCAGGGTATAGCCGCTCTCCCTTCCTGGGCGGTGGGGAGCTACGGTGAAAAGGGTTATGTGCGCGCCCTGCCACTGGGTCCTCAAGGTCTTTGGCAGACTTTGCAGGCAGCCACCACGGCTGAGCAGTCGGAACAAGAGCACATGCGCGCCTTTCTGGAGGAAATCCGGGCCAGTGTGGCTGCAAATCTGCTTGGAGTAAAAGATATTCAGGGCGTATGATCTGAGTAAATTCCCTGTCTGACAGAGGGCATCCCCGTGCATACTGATCCCGAACAAAGCGTGATTGTCGATCCCGATCTCATCCGGCGCTACGATCAGGCGGGGCCGCGCTATACCTCTTATCCAACAGCGCCGCACTTCCGCACAGATTTTGACGAGACCGATCTGATCAGGGCACTGCAGGCGTCCAACCATCAAGCCCGGCCACTGTCCCTGTATTTTCACATTCCCTTTTGTGAACACCTCTGTTTTTATTGCGCCTGCACCAAGGTAGTCACCCGTCATCACGAATGGGGCAGTCCTTATGTCGCGCGGCTGGAAAAAGAAATGGCGTTGTATCTCAATCATCTGGATGCCAGCCGTCCGGTAGAGCAACTGCATTTTGGCGGTGGTACTCCCACCTTTTTGCGTCAGAATGATCTGACCACTCTGCTGAACAGTATTCATCGGCATTTTCAGCTCCTGCCCGATGATCGGGGAGAATATGGTATTGAAATCGATCCCCGCGCTCTGGAACCGGGCACCCTCAAGCGCCTCCGGGAATCCGGCTTTAATCGCATCAGTATTGGCGTGCAGGATCTGGATATTGCCGTGCAAAAAGCCGTACATCGGGAACAAAGTCTGGAACTGTTGGCTGAAGTGATGGCCGGGGCAAGGTCCCTGGGTTTTCGCTCCATCAGTCTGGATTTGATTTATGGATTGCCGTTACAAACTCCGGAAAGTTTTGCCCGCACCCTGGAAGCAGTGATTGCCCTCCGCCCCAATCGATTATCGGTATTCAACTACGCCCATCTCCCCGAACGCTTTCCGCCGCAGCGGCGCATCCTGGAAACGGATATTCCCTCTCCCGAAAACAAGCTGCGCATTCTGGCGGAAAGTATCTCAACACTGCAGCAAGCCGGATATGTGTATATCGGCATGGATCATTTCGCCTTACCAGAAGACGAACTGACCCTGGCCCAAAGGGAAGGAAGCCTCTATCGTAATTTCCAGGGTTATTCCACCCATGCGGGAAGTGACCTGCTCGCCTTCGGCATGAGTGCCATTGCCATGGTCGGCCCCAATTACAGCCAGAATATCAAGGATCTGGATACCTGGGGAGAGCTGCTGGATCATGGTCATCTTCCCGTGGAAAAGGGCATACGCCTGAATGAAGAAGACCTGCTGCGCCGGCATATCATCAACCGGCTGACCTGCGATTTTCGCCTGGATTTTGCGGCACTACAGCAGCAATACGGCATCCATTTCAAAACTCATTTTAACGATTGCCTGCCCGCCCTGAAGCAACTGGAAGAGGACGGGCTGATTCAGATGGATGCAGAAAAGCTGCAGGTAACTCCCCAAGGCCGCCTCCTGATACGTCATGTCTGTATGGTTTTTGATGCTTACCTGCCACAAAAGTCGGTCCGTTACTCTCGGGTGATCTGAAGCCAACGTTCCGGATCAAAGCCCAGCACGCCCTGATCACCGCTGATGAGAATGGGGCGACGGATCAGACTGGGCTGCGCCATCAACAAGGCAAAAGCCGTGTCTGCATCCTGGCAGTCACGCGCGGCTTCGGGCAAACGCCGCCAGGTCGTCCCCTTGCGATTCATCAGCGCTTCCCAGCCCCACAGCGTCGCCCAATGCTGCAGGTCTGTCAGGGCCACTCCGGCTTTTTTATAATCATGAAAATTATAAGACCAACCCTGCGCGTTCAACCAGGCAAAAGCTTTTTTCATCGTATCGCAATTGCGAATACCATAAATGGTTATCGTCATATTTTTTCTCTCTTTTTCAGAATCAACACCTTGAAGCTTTCGCCCATTTCCTGAGGGAGGGTCAGGCGTTTGATTTCATTATTCAATGCGAAAAGGGCTGCGACCTCCTGCCCGGCGGCCATCTCTACATACACTTCGGCAAGACCATGCTCCACCAGAAAACGGGCGAGATTTCCGTAAAAATCCACTTCCAGACCAAGCGTTGGCGCAGCATGCAGTAACGCGCTGAAATTCACATGGGCCGTCAGATCACATAATCCCGGCCAATAAAAAGGATCATCCAGCCAGTGCTGGCGATAATAGGCGCGCAAACTGCCCGACTGACGTTGAGGATGATAATACTCTCCCGCCTCATGGCCGTAATCAATCAGTATCAACGCCCCGGACTGCAGGGAGTCCGCCACTTCCCGTAACCAGGCGGTGGCCAGAGGGTGTAATTCAGTACGGTAATGTTCAGGCCACTGCGCCATCAGCGGCAGCAGACCGGGGTCGAGTGCCTCAATGCCATAAGGCTCCGGCATCCAGGCCCATTCCAGCCCTTCTCCATTCCAGCGCACCGCACGCTCCCGCAACACGCCCTGATCATCTGTTTCGACAACCACTACCGGCATGGCATCCAACACCTCATTGGCCAGCATGACGCCGCGCCAGTGCGCGGGTAGCTGCTGCACATGATTGACTGAGGGAAGCATTGCCCGTTGCTGTGCCTGCAGATCGGGGCTGAGTTCCAGCACCGTGTAAGGGATCATCGGCAGGCATTGCTGAATTTGTTGCGCCAGAAAGCCACGGCCTGCGCCAAATTCAAGGATACCGTCACTGCGCGCATCCGTTTGTAGCAACAGGGCCAGCACCCGTGCCAACACCCTGCCCAGCAGCGAACCCATCTCCGGAGCGGTCACAAAATCGCCGTCGGCACCCAGACGGTTTTGCCCCGCCATGTAATATCCCAAACCGGGGGTATACAGCGCCATCTCCATGTAGCGGCGAAAGGAAATGACACCCCCTGCCGCCTGAATTTCAGCACGAATCCGCTCCAGCAAAAGCGCCGAATGCGCTTGCGCAGCAGCATCCGGAACCGGCAGGCTGGCCTTGCGCCCTCCCTGGGAATGGGTTAAAAAATCGGGACGCTCTGCGCGCATGGAATCCTCTTGAAAGCTACCGAAAAAGTTGTTCTGATCACTGGCGCCGCCCGCAGGGTGGGGGCCGCCATCGCCCAGCAACTGGCCGCCGAAGGCTGCCAGCTGGTCCTGCATTATAAGCGATCCCGCAGTGATGCCGAAGCCCTGGCCGCCGAACTGCGCCATCAATACCGTACAGAGTGCCTGCTGATCGCCGGGGATCTGGCCGCCGTGGATTTCCCCGCCCAGCTCATTGCCGCCAGCGTGACGCATTTCGGCCGCCTGGATGGTCTCGTCAATAACGCCTCCATTTATCAGTCCAGCCCTTTTGCGCACATCACGCCTGAGGACTGGCAGCGAATGGAGGCCATTCATTTGCGTGCGCCCCTGTTCCTGACCCAGGCAGCAGCCCCCCATTTACGCCGCAGTCACGGAGCCGTAGTCAACATCGGTGACATTCATGGCGAGATTCCCCTGCGCTCTTATTTGCCTTACAGCGTCACTAAAGCGGGTCTACTGGCGCTGACCCGCTCCCTGGCCAAAGAACTCGGTCCGGATATTCGCGTCAACAGTGTTTCTCCCGGCGTAGTGCTCTGGGCAGAAAATCATGACCCTCCGGATGGAGATAAACAGGCACTGCTGGAGCGCAACGCCCTGAAGCGGATAGGGAATCCTCAGGATATTGCCTCGGCGGTGGCTTATCTGCTTTTTGACGCCCAATATACCACCGGCCATAACCTCGTCGTCGATGGCGGGCGCATGTTATATTGATTCCATGAATAGCAAAGCCCCCATCCGCTTTTACAGCGAAGAAGAACTGGTTGCTCTGGAAGAGCAGGACCCGCTGGCCGCAGCCAAAATTGCCCATGCCCAGGCCATGGCCGCCCGTGGACTGGACCGTCAGAAGCGTTATGGTCCGGATGACCCCCTGCCCGACCCCGA
>NZ_JBYCKP010000418.1:0-1092 GCF_057473445.1 Acidithiobacillus sp. TH-A36
AAATATCTGCTGTAGCCTGAGGGTTGATGCACGAACGCGCGGCGACGAGATACAGGGCATTGCCCGTACTACCACCACTCATTGCCTGATAAAAATGGTCAAACAAGGTGTATTGGTGCGCCATGCGATGATAAAAAGGAAGATCTTCTCCCGTATAGTGCCCCAGAACAGGCCCACTGGGACGGGCCAGATCAAAAGCCATCTGCTCTGCCGACATTTTCCTGAATTCATCACGGTGCAAATGGGTTTTACTTCCCCCCGCCAAAGCTACAAAACGGTCCATTTTCCCATTATTGACTTCTGCCATCATCCGAAAGAAACGATGCCTTGGATCCCAGTTGACGTTGCCCTTGGCTGGAATATATGGTGCCAAATGAAAGGGCTTATTAGCCAGTTGCACATTCTGAAAACCGGGAATATCCAGGGGCAAAGGTAAGTTACCATAGGGAATTCCGGCCGGGTTTTTCTGGAGACCATTGAAGCGAGGGTCCAGATTTCCTGATGAATCCAGGAGATTAATGACTTTTTGACCATTCTTGGGTTGAAAAGTCCCAAAATAATGATCAAAACTGCGATTTTCCTGAAAAATGACAACCACATGCTCAATTTTTTTGCGCAGGATGGTTTTTTCATCCACACCAGCCGCATGGGCTATACCCATTAATTTGGGTGCGGAAACTACTGCTGCACCACCTAACCCCAATTGCTTCAAAAACTGCCGACGATTCTGACGCTCCATCATATATTCCTCATCAAAAAGAGAGAGTTTGTTATTCTGGTGGTTTAATTCAGTATATGAATTTTTTCAGCACAATTTCCCTTGCGGCCCTTTTCAAGACTGTCCGGGGCAGGGAAATCATTAACTTTATCTTTGTGAATGGTAATCCAGGCTTGGGTCAAAATATCACCTTGATGCTCCAGTTCATGGGTATGACGGCCGGGCGTCTCGCAACGGAGTTCCAGCGCATCCGCATTTTTCACTTTGAAGCTTTCGGCAAAGGCTTTGAGAATGGCATTGCGCTCCACCCATTGCCCGCGATGCTCACGAATAAAGGCCGTGAACGAGCTGGCGTTGAGTTTATCCAGCAAATC
>NZ_JBYCKP010000419.1:0-4617 GCF_057473445.1 Acidithiobacillus sp. TH-A36
CAGTACCTTGCGTTGCGCACGGATTTCCTCGTCAAAGGATTGATAGACGGCATCTGTGGCTTTCCGGTACGTTTTCAGGGTCTCCTGATCCTCAACCGGAGCCATGGGCACGGCCAGCAGCGCATCACCGATATTCGCGGCACTCTGGCGATAGAGGTTTTCTAGTTTCTCCAGTGCCGCCACAATCGTATCTGACTGCGCTGACCATTCTGCAAAGCGGACTCGGGCACGGGTTATCCAGCTCGCGGGTTGCTTGGCATCCTCCGCATCGGTCTGCACATCCATGACCCGCTTTCCGTCCGCACCCATCCACCAAGCTTTCATGCTGCGCTTCACATTCTCGCTGTCGGTGAGGTAGTCAATCTCCAGTGCCAGGGCTTGTTGCTCAGAGGCTATGAATCGGGACTCTACGGCGGTTTTGTACCGCACATCCAGCGTCACCTGCCCACCGACATCCCGGAGGTTTTCGGCATCCTGTCGGGCCAGGCGATGGACGTTTTGCAGAACCCGCAAATGCTTTTCATAGTGCGTATTCACGTATTTCCCATCGACCTGTACCTTCCAGACCGGTTCCCCGCGTGTCAGCTCACCATCACTGACTCCGCGCTGCAGGGAAAAGGGTTTTCCGCGCCAGTTCGACGCATTGCCCACTATCTCCCGGGTGCCATCCCATCCTGAAGCGGTAAAAATCCCGCTGTTCATCCAGTCATCAATCAGGGGATGCTGATACCATTTTTCATCCATGCAGATCAGACTGTGGGTTTTATCCAGACCGTTATAAATGCCACTAACGCCCTGCTCCCCGATAGTCGAAACTTCCGTCACGGGGGTTGGTGAGATGATCGGCAGCATGGTCATGCGCAGCGTCTGCAAAGTCCCCGGGAGTGACTGATGCTCGGTCGTTGGCTCTGCGACGGCCTCTGCAGTAGCCTCTACATCCGGTGTAACCACTGCAGGCTGCGGCGCGATGTGGCGCATCGCCGTCTGAATGCCCTGCACGGCCCGGTTCCATGTACCAAAAGAGTCCAGATGCAAGGTTTCTCCATCAGAACGGATGCCTTCCAGTATCCAGGATTCTGAAGTAACGCCGGGATCCTGTGTGCCAGGAGAGAGGAATGACTGATGCAAGTAATCCGGGCGCACCGCGATCGCGGTTAATTCTTCCAGATCCCGGCGCGAGATCAACGCATCGTCCACGCCACCCCGCACCGACACGATTTCACCGGGGTGCCCGTCCAGTTCCTTGCGTACCGCGTCCAAAAGGCGGAGTTGATCTTCGTATATGTCCTTCTGAGAACCCCCGCCATCTTCCAGCATGAGTTTGGCAAAGGAAATGTCACTTTTCTCCTGTCTCTTGAAGGCTTTCAACAAGTCAGCGTAAGCTGCCGCGAACGTGGCGCGAATCGGTGAATCATGGCCCCGGTCCTTGCGGACGTTCGGCGCAGACATTCCAAAATGCAGCCGCTGAGCAACATGCAGGCGACTGACATAACCATCGGGGCCATGACCAATCGCAAAAATCATCCGGCTCCCGTTCCCCGTATCCCAAATGCGGGTGGCATAACGGTCCATATTGCCCAAGGGGAACGGTCCAGACTCAATAGGCAGATCGCCTGCATCATTGGCTGGCCACTGTGGAACGGGCAGCGGGTTTTCCGAATGACGCAATGGCCGACGAATTTCCAGTTGTGGTTCATGGCCTTTGCCATAAGGATGATTGCGTACCATGCGCTGCATCCCCAAAGGCAGGGCGTCTACGCTTTCCTGGAGGAAACGATTCCATGCCGGCAGATCCAGTGGATCAATCGCTGCGATATTCAGCACCGTGCCGCGATCATCCACCATCCGGGCCTCAATGCCTTGATCTTCCTTGAGGGATAATGTTGCCCTTACGATTGGTTTTTCACGCCAGGCACCCCATTGCAAGGCGATGACCGTTTCCGGCTCATCCTCCTGAACCTTGAGCAGTGCTTCCATATGCCCGCGCGTATCGGGGATGATTTCTTCTTCCGGGTCGGTAACCAGACGCTTGTCGCTTTCCGGATTCTGCGCGATGTTTTCAATCAGTCGTTGCAGCGTCCGCGCTGTTTGAGGCTTGCGATCATGCGCCTCCCGGTGATGATCCCTGAGCAGAATATCCACGAGATGCTCACGTCCGGCCTGCAGCGTGTCCGCCAGACTGGGGTACCATTCCTGCCGCTCCAGGTTGTAGGGGCCGATCCCTGACATGCCACCCGTAGATGATTGGGTGGATAGCCGATAGGTATATTCCCCCATGGCCGTGCGACTGATCGCCACCTGTGCGCTGTGCTGGTCCTTTTCCCACTTGAAGATAGCGCCTGACGGATGCACCCCATGGGTGTTCGAGAACTGGGGCTGCAGCTCCATCTCGTTGAGTGTCGAAAACATATCCGGAACCTGCATGCGCGGCCTGTCCATCGGCGCGATGACGACATCCGGTTGTGCCGCTTCGATCAGGTCCGCACCGTCTTCTTCATTCAGCTCCACAAAGCCGCCTGCATCCGCATCGTCAGCGCCCAGTAAATCGGCAGTTTCGTTTTCGTCCATGTGCTGTACTCCTTGGGTCTCCCCATGCTCCCCGTTTTCGGGTACTTCACCATGACTTATGTCATCGCTCAGGGAATTTGCTTTGATTTCACCCTGTCCGGCCAGGTAAACGGGTTTTTCCGGATCATCCGGTATGGCCATGACGCCCGCGCGGGTAGGAATGATCCGCGCCGTTGTAAACCGGACCTCTGATTCATCTTCCGGTTGCGGTGTGGATGACGTTAAACCCGGTCGGGACTGCATCGGGCTGTTGAGCGCTATCGTCAGCGTCTCCAATACAAAATCTGCAGGGGCCTTGGTGAAGTCATCGGGCACATTCACAAATCCATCCGGTCCCGTCAGGCGGTATCCCCAGGACAGGTTATTTCCGTTCTTCTGCTCGGCATCTGGGAACAGCTTGATCCCCGGCATATCTGCATGCGTAAAGGAAACACCTCCCCAGGTCCAACCGGAAGATTTCAACTCGGACGCCAGAACAGAGGCTCTGGCACTAATGACGCTATCCAGCAAATCAGCCCCGTTTTCCTTGAACTCCGGCGTCTGCATGGCCTGCCAGCTCCCTGCTTTGGCGATCTCATCAAAAGAGGAATCCGCGACAAATCCCCAGAGATAGGCCAGCCCTTTGTCCAGAATCTGATCGTGACGCAAAAGAACAATCAACTGTTCTTCTGCCTTGGTCAGTGCATCCAGCGCAGCGAGATATTGCCTTCCCTCCGGGCCTTCTCTGGACTTGCTGAATGGGAGATCGCCTCTGGAGATACCCAGTGCCTGGATGATGGTGTTTTCCCAGTCACGCACATTCTGGATGGCCTGGCTTTTCCTCTCACGTACCTGTTGTTGCAGTCTGCGCACAGCGTCCTGATCGCCGGCCTCCATATATCCATCAAACAGTTGAATACGGGCTTCATCGAGTGCTTCTGTCTCGTTTTTATAGATTCTATGGAGTTTCTCCCAACGATTTTCCTGTTCGGTGTCGGGTAAATCAGGACGTATCGCCACCACATTCTCCGCATTTTCGGGGTTTTCGGTCACTGCAGGCTGCTGCACTTCCCGTTCAACAGCTTCCGTTTGTTCCTGTAGAGGCTGCATCTGGGACTTTAATGCTGTCGTCAGCGTTTCCCGCACAAAATCCGCAGGCGTCTTGGCAAAGTCCTCCGTCAAGTCCACAAATCCATCGTGGCCCGCCAGACGGAACCCCCAGGACACGTAATTACCGTTTTTCTGTTCGGGATTGTGGAACAGCTTGACCCCCGGGATATCCGGATTCGTAAAGTAATCTCCGTCCCAGGTCCAGCCAGAGGATTCCAGATCAGACACGATCATGTTGGCTCTGTCGACAATGACGCTGTCCACCAATTCAGCCTGTTCTTGATCCATTTCCAGTTCCTTCACTTTCTGCACCATGGTATTCACCATTTTTACGGCAGGCACATCCATGTAATCGCGGATCGTATGTTCAATTTCTTTCTTGTAAACGACGCCTGCAGTGATTTCTTCGCTTTTCTGGACCTGTAGCTGGATACCGAAGGCATAACCGTCCCTGTCCTGAAAAGTATTCATCAAAATATCCCTGCCGTAATGGGTGGCATGCGAAAACACACCGGTTTCCCGGTTCCCGCCCCATCCTTGGTCGACTAACGCCGTGCCCAAAGCAACCGCACGGGCTTCAATGAGGGTATTGATCTCCTGTCGTATGGACTGGCGGGCTTTATCGACAATCTCTGGCGCTATGACGCTTGATGCCCGCCCGATCAATTCCTCTACGGTCAAATCGGATTTTTCTTCAATGCGTTGAACCGCCTCTTGGATAGCGGGCGAATCCTCTACCAGAACACTGGATGGAGAGGCTTTACGGAGCGCCTTTTCCAAATCTTTCCGTTCAGCGACCAGTACACCACCCTGCCCGTCGCGCATGAGCACGACCGGATCATTCAATATGATCTCACGGGCTACCCCGTATTCTTCGGCTTCCTCCCGGCTGGTAGCGGCCCAGGTCAGGGTGTTCACCGGGGCAAGATGCTGGTACTCCAGACCATCCGGCGTCATGGT
>NZ_JBYCKP010000420.1:0-2441 GCF_057473445.1 Acidithiobacillus sp. TH-A36
CGCTGCCCGGCCCTATGCGGAGAAAATTCGCGAGGTACTGGGCCATCTGGCGCTGGCACACCCGGAGTATGAACATCCTTTGATGCAGGTTCGGCCCATCAAGAGGGCCGGATTTCTGGTTATTACCACGGATCGTGGGCTCTGTGGCGCTTTGAATGTCAATGTGCTTCGGCAGGTTGTCCATAAAATGCACGATCTGCACGAACAGGGCGTCAGTTCGGACCTCGCGGTCATGGGGAACAAGGGGCTGGGTTTTTTGCGTCGGCATGGCGCGCATCTGGTCGCTGAACTGAATGGACTGGGCGACAAGCCCAATCTGGCGGACATGATCGGACCGATCAAGGCCATGGCCGATGCTTACGCCAAGGGTGAGGTCGATGTGGTTTATATGGTCTCTTCCCGTTTCGTCAATACCATGCTGCAACGCGCCACTCTGGAGCAGTTATTGCCCGTGGCCAAGCCGGAAGTGCCTGCCGAAAAACCGGCGGAGATGTGGGATTACATTTATGAGCCGGAGGCTCGCCCGGTTCTCGACAAGCTGATGCATCGCTATGTGGAGTCTGTCGTTTATCAGGCGGTCATTGAGCATCTGGCCTGCGAGCAAAGTGCGCGCATGGTGGCCATGAAAAATGCCTCGGACAACGCCAAACGGATGGTGGGCGATCTGCAGTTGGCTTACAACAAGGCCCGTCAGGCAGCCATTACACAGGAAATCGCCGAAATCAGCGCCGGTGCGGCGGCGGTTTGACGATTAAGCACAGCATTTTTGGATTTTTTGAGGGTTAAATCATGAGCGAAGCGGTAGCTAAAGATAATGCCGTCGGCCACATTGTCCAGGTGATCGGACCGGTGATCGATGTCGCCTTTCCTCGCGGGCAGGTCCCGGAGATCATGGAAGCCGTGGTCATCACGGAAAAAAATCTCACCATTGAAATTCAGGCGCAGTTGGGTGACGGCGTGGCACGCGGTATTGCCATGGGCCCCAGCGAAGGTCTGAAGCGGGGTCTGGCGGTTGCCCGTACGGGTGCCCCCATCAGCGTCCCCGTTGGTCACGGTACTTTGGGACGGATCATGGACGTCCTGGGTGATCCTGTCGATGGCAAGGGTCCGGTACAGACGGAAGAGCGCAAGGCCATTCACCGCCCCGCTCCCAACTTTGATGAACTGGCGGCCAGCACCGAAGTGCTGGAAACCGGTATCAAGGTTATCGATCTGGTCTGCCCTTTCGCCAAGGGCGGCAAGGTCGGTCTCTTCGGTGGTGCCGGCGTCGGTAAAACCGTGCTCATGATGGAACTGATCCGGAATATCGCCATTGAGCATACCGGTTACTCCGTGTTTGCCGGTGTGGGTGAAAGAACCCGCGAAGGTAATGACTTCTATCACGAAATGACCGACTCTGGCGTGCTCGACAAGGTGGCGCTGTGCTATGGACAGATGAATGAGCCACCCGGCAACCGTCTGCGCGTCGGTCTGACCGGTTTGACCATGGCGGAACATTTCCGTGATGAAGGACGCGATATTCTGATGTTCATTGATAACATCTTCCGTTACACCCTGGCGGGTACCGAAGTGTCGGCACTGCTCGGACGTATGCCCTCGGCAGTGGGTTATCAGCCGACACTGGCTGAAGAAATGGGCAAGTTGCAGGAACGCATTACCTCTACCAAGGTGGGTTCCATCACCTCGGTACAGGCGGTTTATGTGCCTGCCGACGATCTCACCGATCCGTCACCGGCCACGACCTTTGCCCATCTGGACGCAACGGTCGTGTTGTCCCGTCAGATTGCCGAGCTGGGTATTTATCCCGCTCTGGATCCTTTGGATTCCTTCAGTCGTCAGCTGGATCCGGCTATTGTCGGTCAGGAACACTATGACGTGGCACGTGCCTGTCAGAAGACCCTGCAGCGCTACAAGGAATTGCAGGACATCATCGCCATTCTGGGTATGGATGAACTTTCCGAAGATGACAAGTTGCTGGTCTCGCGAGCCCGTAAAATTCAGCGCTTCCTGTCCCAGCCCTTCTTCGTGGCGGAAGTATTCACGGGTAGCCCCGGTACCTATGCTTCGCTGAAAGATACCATTCGCGGGTTCAAGGCCATTGTTGCCGGTGAATATGATCATCTGCCGGAACAGGCTTTTTACATGGTAGGTACTATTGATGAAGCGATTGCCAAGGCGCAAAAGCTGCAGCAGGGATAAGGTATGGCCATGACCATTGATGTGCGGGTCGTCAGCGCTGAAGGGAGTATTTACGAAGGGGTTGCCACGATGGTGGTGGCTCCCGGTGAAATGGGTGAGTTGGGTATTTTGCCTCGCCACGCTCCCTTGCTGACCGGATTACGTCCCGGCGAGTTACGGATTATCAACGGTGAAAACACCGAATATTTGTTCGTAAACGGCGGCATGCTCGAAATCCAGCCGGACGTGGTCACGGTTCTGGC
>NZ_JBYCKP010000421.1:0-1442 GCF_057473445.1 Acidithiobacillus sp. TH-A36
GAAAACGCCGAAATTCCCGCCTGGGCACCGGCCAGGCACACACCCCCCGCGCAGGCTCCGGCACTGGCGGAGAATACTGCCGCCAGGGTGCTGCCCAGGCTGGTGGCACTTCCGGCAAAGTTCCGCGTACTCATCCACACCCTCCAGCCGCACAATTCTGCGGGGTGTAACCTGCTGGGAGCAGGCTTTGGGGTGATGGATCGGGGGTCGTGGGCGGGGCTGTTACTACATCCCAGTCCGACGCATTGCTCTGGATCAATACCTGTCCAGTGCTTGCCGTGAGCGCAAGGATACCTACAGATGGGTTGTTAGCCGGGGCGGTTGGAGAATACGGCACGGAAGGATAATTCATGACCATGTAATCAATGGTGTCCTGCCCCGCCGGAACAGAAACATTGCCGGACCAGGGTTCGGAATTGTTTTCTGATTCCCAGTTGCCGTAAGCAACCTGTTGGCCGTTTATCCACACCCAGCCAATGTTGTCTGCTAAAAAGGTAAGATTAGCCTGGATATTTCCCAGCGTATTATCAAAAGTGGCCTGCATGACGCTATAAGCGGACTGAGGCACACCCGTTGCTCCATCATTTGCGCCATATATCCACTGAGCATTTGCCGCTGTTATTTGCGGGTTCTGACACACATCCTGATACCAACCGCCGATTTCTGGATTTCCGGTAAAGCCACAAGCCCAAGATGATGGATCGGGATACAAGGTTTCAGACGTGGGAGGTTTCTGGCATTCCGTGGATTGCGGGCCATAATGACCGCAGACCCGTTCATATTCGACGGGGCATTCACCCGTTATGTAGTACCAGGTAGAGGGGTTTGAGGTAATAATCGGCTGTTCGGTACCATTGATGTCTGCATTGACCTGTAAAATGCCATAAGAAGAACCACTCCCATTGGTGATTCTCATCACGATGGTATCTTTTCCAGGTGGCAGAGAAATGGCAGACGACAGCAATCCGTCTGTACCGGGATAGGATCGAGCAGCCGTATGTCCCGCGTCCGTGTAGCTGGCTACTTGTGCGCCATTGACATAGACCGCGCCAAAATCATTCATGGCATACCATGCAGTACCTTGAATGGTGCTATCCGTATTGTTGTTGTAGAAAGTTTCCAGGTATTGCGTTACTCCAGATCCGGCGTTTCTGCAGTTTGTTGTTCCATAAATCCATTGAGCGTCGGGTGCATCTCCGTTGCCCGCCCATCCGTTTACTGGACCCGCGCAATAAGAGGCCTTTGGATAAGGCTGAGGAGAACACTCTTCCTGTTTCTTGCACCGATAACACGGCCCCCAGTACGGCATCAGCCCGGTATGCCGGGAATGGATGTACTGTTGGCCCAGCGTATTCATTTGCAGGTCATCGCCAGTGATGCCATAGACGGATGCGGCCAGAGCCGGGGCGGGCAAGATGATGCCTGCTGACGCCATCAACAGA
>NZ_JBYCKP010000422.1:0-3727 GCF_057473445.1 Acidithiobacillus sp. TH-A36
AACTGCCCGGTGAGCAGGCCATTGGCCATGTCCGTTATTCCACGGCGGGCGGTTCTGTGCTCAGGAATACTCAGCCGATTTTTATCAATTACCGGCATGGCGCTTTTGCTGTCGGGCATAATGGTAATCTGGTCAATGCGGATGAATTACGCCTTCGTCTGGAACAGGAAGGCGCTATTTTTCACACGGATATGGACACGGAAGTCATCGTCCACCTGCTGGCGCGAGTGCCCGGAGACGACCCTGGAACCCGTCTCGCTGCTGCACTGAAACAGGTTTCGGGTGCTTATTCCTTGGTTTGCCTGACCGAAACCCGCCTGATCGGCGTGCGCGACCCCATGGGTTTTCGTCCCCTGGTTCTTGGTCGTCTTGTTGATTCCGGGGGGTTTGTGCTGGCTTCCGAAACCTGTGCCCTGGATTTGATGGGTGCTGAATTTGTCCGGGATATTGAGCCCGGCGAACTCATCATTATTTCCAAGGAGGGCATTGAAAGCCGCAAGCCTTTTGCCCCTGCCGAACGCAGAATGTGTGTGTTTGAATACATTTATTTTGCGCGACCTGATAGTGTGCTGGATGGCACCCATGTGTATTCGGCGCGTAAGCAGATTGGCAAGGCCCTTGCCCATCTGCACCCGCGCGAGGCTGATTTGGTGGTACCCGTGCCGGACTCGGGTGTCGCTGCGGCCATGGGTTATGCAGAAGCTTCCGGTCTTCCCTTTGAGCTGGGCCTGATCCGTAATCATTATGTCGGTCGCACGTTTATCCAGCCCGCCCAGCGTGGCCGCGATTTTGGCGTCAAGGTCAAACTCAATGCCCAACCCAATATTCTCCGTGGTAAACGCGTCATTCTGGTAGATGACTCGATTGTGCGCGGCACTACCAGTGCCAAAATCGTCAATCTGGTGCGCGCTGCCGGGGCGCGTGAAGTACATTTTCTGGTCAGTTCACCACCGACAACGGGCCCCTGTTATTGCGGCATTGATACCCCGGACCGCTCCCAATTGATTGCCGCCCAGCATAGTATTGAGGAAGTGCGTAAAATCATCGGGGCGGACAGCTTGGGCTATATCAGTCTGGAAGCGCTGTACGAAGCGGTGGGTGCGCGCACCCAGGGATTTTGTGATGCCTGTTTCAGTGACGACTATCCGTTGCCTACCCCGGAAGGTCATGGCTCCCGTCAGTTGCACCTGCTCAAGGAGGTGAAATGAGTTCAGAAAATCAGGATGCGGATTGGACTGCTCAATTGCGTCCGGAAACCCTCGCCATTCGTTCGGGCATTCATCGAACCCAGGAACAGGAACACAGCGAAGCCATTTTCCCGACTTCCAGTTTTGTATTCAACTCCGCTGAAGAAGCGGCCGAGCGTTTCGCCGGGCGAGTCCCGGGGAATATTTACGCGCGCTTTACCAATCCGACAGTGCGCACATTTGAAGAACGTCTGGCCGCTCTTGAAGGTGCTGAGGCTTGTGTAGCGACCGCTTCAGGAATGGCCGCCTGCATGACGGCCTTCATGGGGTTATTGAAGGCTGGCGATCATATTGTCGCATCGCGTTCCATTTTCGGTACGACGGTACAGTTTCTCAGCACCATTCTCGGACGTTTCGGGGTGGAAACCACCTTTGTGCCCCTGGCGGATCTGGAGGCCTGGAAAGCCGCCATTCGTCCGCAAACCCGTTTGCTGTTTCTGGAAACCCCTTCCAATCCCCTGACGGAAATTGGCGATATGGCGGCTTTGGCCGATCTGGCGCATCAACACGACGCCTGGCTGGTGGTGGATAATTGTTTCTGTACTCCGATACTTCAGCAACCTCTGCGGTTTGGGGCCGATCTGGTGTTACATTCTGCCACCAAATATCTGGACGGGCAGGGCCGGACTCTGGGTGGTGCCGTGTGCGGCAGTAACGCCCTGTTGAATAATGGACCCCGCAATTTTGTGCGCACCGCCGGCCCCAGCCTGAGTCCGTTTAATGCCTGGGTGCAGCTTAAAGGACTGGAAACTCTGGCTTTGCGCATGGAAAAGCATTGTCAGAACGCCCAGCAAATTGCTGAGTGGCTGGTGAGCCGTCCGGAAGTGGAAAAAGTGTATTTTCCAGGCCTGAAAACGCATCCGCAATATGCCCTGGCCACGCAGCAACAAAAACGTCCAGGTGCCATCCTCTCCTTTGATCTGAAAGGTGGGCAGGCGGCAGCCTGGGCTTTCGTCAATGGCCTGCGCCTGCTTTCCCTGACTGCCAATCTTGGGGACGCCAAAACCACCATCACCCACCCGGCCAGCACGACCCATAGCCGGGTCAGTCCCGAAGCCCGGGCTGCTGCAGGTATTGGCGACGGCTTGCTGCGCATCAGTGTCGGACTGGAACATGTAGATGATCTGCGGGATGATTTGCAAAGGGGTTTTGCGGCCGCAAATAGCACTGTCTGATTTGCGCTATGCTGTATTTACAGAGAGTTGTTTCCCTATCATTAAACTTACGGAGAAAAAGAGATGACAAGATTCCGTGCCTTACAACGTTATGGCCTCCAGCCGGATACCCGCATTTGTCTGTTTGACAATGGTTTGCCCTTGAGTCTCAAGCCGGAAGACTCCGCACTGAAAAGCATGACGGATCTGCGCCGCGTCCCGGCCGCATCCACCAAGCCGGAGTCCACTATTGATCAGGCCATGCAGCGCATGATTCATGTGGGCGTACGCCTGTTATTTGTTCTGGATGATTTGGGGACCCTGGTCGGCCTGATTACCGCCCGGGACATCATGGGTGAAAAGCCGGTGCGGCTGGCTGCAGAAGAGCATGTCGCCCGTGATGACATCAAGGTCCAGAATATCATGGTGCCCCTTGGACAAATTGATGTGCTGGATTTTCCCGAAGTAGAACGCTCCACTGTAGGAGACATTGTCCTCACCCTGCGCAAGGCCGGCCGCCAGCACGCTCTGGTACGTGAAGAGACGCCACATGGCATTGAAATACGTGGAATTTTCTCTATCAGCCAGATTGCCCGGCAGCTGGGTGTAGCCCTGCAAAGTAATGATGTGGTGCAAAGCTTTGCCGGTTTGGAGCAACTCATCGCCAGTGATGACTAAACACATTCCGAGCAAAACGCTGCAGATGGGGGCCTGCCCCGGTGACTGAGGCAAACGGGCTGCTACTGGCAGCCCTCCTGATTTTTCTCAATGGATTTTTTGTGGCGGCCGAATTTGCTCTGGTCCGCCTGCGCAGTACCCATGCGCGTACGCTGGCCCAGGAACATGGGCTGCGTGGGCGAATTCTGGTGCGGATGCATGCGCGTCTGGATGCTTATCTTTCTGCCACACAATTGGGCATTACGTTTGCCTCTCTGGGAATAGGCTGGATTGGTGAGCCCGCCATGGCGCATCTACTGGAGCCGGTGTTCCGGTTTTTCGGAGTTCGAGACCCGGCTCTGCTCCATTCCATCGCCCTGGCAGTGGGCTTTGCCCTGGTTTCATTCGTGGTTATTGTGATTGGTGAGTTGGTGCCCAAATCTCTGGCCATTCGTAAAGTCGAAGCTGTTTCCCTGTGGACGGGCGCTCCGCTCTACGCCTTCTATTGGCTGATGTATCCCGCCATTTTTATTCTCAACGGGGCAACACGCATTGTGCTGCGTCTGTTTGCCCTGCGTCTGGATCAGCATGCCGGCGATGCGCCGCATTCCCGGGATGAACTGGCGATGATTCTTGCCCTCAGCCAGGCTCAGGGAACCCTGGGTCAGC
>NZ_JBYCKP010000423.1:0-2293 GCF_057473445.1 Acidithiobacillus sp. TH-A36
ATCATAAAATTCGTTCAGCCCTCGAATCCGGGAAGATCGTAGTGGTTGCCGGTTTCCAGGGCGTCGACCTGCATGGCAATATTACTACTTTGGGACGGGGCGGATCGGACACTACAGCCGTCGCACTGGCGGCTGCCCTGCGCGCCGACGAATGTGATATTTTTACTGATGTAGATGGCATTTACACAACGGATCCGCGCGTGGAGTCGAGAGCGCGGCGCCTTGATCGCATTACTTTTGAAGAAATGCTTGAAATGGCAAGCCTCGGCGCAAAGGTATTGCAGACGCGATCTGTTGAGTTTGCCATGAAATATAATGTTCCCGTTCGGGTCTTGTCGTCTTTTCAGGATGGGCCCGGCACCCTGGTTACCAATGAGGAAAATTCTGTGGAAGCTCCCCGCGTTTCTGGCATCGCCTTCTCCCGTAACGAAGCCAAACTCACCATGATTGGCGTTCCTGATCACCCCGGTATTGCCTATTCCATTCTGGGACCCGTCTCAGAAGCCAATATCAACGTGGACGTTATCCTGCAGAATATTTCCGAAGCCGGCAAAACAGATTTCACCTTCACGGTGGATCGCAATGAATACGCCCAGGCCAAGGACATTCTGACCAGTGTGGCCAAAAAACTGGATGCCGAAGACGTGCGGGGCGATGACCACATTGTCAAGGTATCCGTAGTGGGCGTCGGCATGCGTTCCCATGCGGGTATTGCCGCCACCATGTTTGCCACCCTGGGCAAGGAAAACATCAATATTCAGATGATTTCCACCTCGGAAATCAAGATTTCTGTGGTCATCGAAGAAAAATATCTGGAACTGGCGGTGCGGGCCCTGCACGCCGCCTTCAACCTGGATGGGGAGGCCCCGGTCTGATGCCACTCATGAACAATTATGCACGCCTGCCCGTGGCTTTCAGCCGGGGAGAGGGCGTGTGGCTTTACGACAGCGAAGGACGGCGTTATCTCGATGCCCTGGCTGGTATTGCGGTAGTGGGTCTGGGTCATTGCCACCCTGCCGTCACCCAGGCCATTCAGTCACAAGCGGGCACCCTGCTGCATACTTCCAATCTTTATCAGATTCCCCTGCAGGAAAAACTGGCCGATAGCCTCTGCCGCCTCAGCGGTCTGGATGCTGCCTTTTTCTGTAACAGTGGCGCTGAAGCCAACGAAGCAGCCATCAAAATGGCGCGCCTCCACGGTCATCAGAAAGGCATTGCCGAACCACAGATTCTGGTATTTACCCAGGCTTTTCATGGCCGCACGCTGGCAGCGCTGACGGCGACGGGTAATTTCCGCATTCAGGAAGGCTTTGCACCGCTGGTACCCGGTTTTGTGCGGGCACCTTATGGCGACAGCAGCACGGTCAGAGGACTGATTGCCGCCAACCCGGCCATTGCTGCCATTCTGGTTGAACCCGTGCAAGGTGAGGGCGGCGTGCGCCCTGCTCCCGAGGGATTTTTAGCGGAGCTGCGCAGCATTTGTGATGCCCACGGACTGCTGCTCATGCTCGACGAAGTCCAAACCGGCATCGGTCGTACTGGCAATTTCTTTGCCTATCAACAGCTTGACGGCGTTGTTCCGGACGTACTCAGCCTGGCCAAAGGTTTGGGGAACGGGGTACCCATTGGCGCCCTGCTTGCCCGCAAAGGGGCAGCTGACCTGTTTGGACCAGGTAAGCATGGGACGACTTTCGGGGGTGGCCCCCTGGTCTGTGCTGCCGCCCAGGCAGTACTTGACACCATGGAAAATGCCAACATTCCTGCTCAGGCGGCCAAAATGGGGGCGCTGTTGCAGCAGAAACTGCGTCATGCCCTGGCGCAGCATCCAGAGGTTCGGGATATACGCGGTATGGGCCTGATGGTCGGTATCGAGCTGGCGCAAAAACCCGAACGTCTGGTAGAGCGGGCTCTGGAAGCAGGCTTACTGATTAATGTCACTGCCGACAAAGTCATTCGTTTATTACCACCCCTCATCATTTCTGAATCGGAAATAGATCTGCTGGTTGCCGGGATCGTCCGACTACTGGAACCCACATCATGAAACCACGTCACTTTCTCAGCCTCGCCGATCTCAGCCAAGCCGAACTGAAGGCTTTGCTGGGCCGTGCCATTGTCCTGAAACAGATGCAGCGCCAGGGTGAACAGTACATGCCCCTTACCGGGCGGACTCTGGCCATGATTTTTGAAAAATCCTCCACCCGGACCCGGGTTTCCTTTGAGACGGGTATGGCGCAACTGGGCGGACATGCCCTTTTCCTCTCGCCACGCGACACTCAACTGGGTCGCGGAGAAA
>NZ_JBYCKP010000424.1:0-1435 GCF_057473445.1 Acidithiobacillus sp. TH-A36
TCATTATCGCTGCGGCTGACCCGAACAACCCGAGTATGCGTGCCCGGGTTCAGGACCTGGTCCCGGCCCATCATTACGAATTTCGTGTCGCGCTCAAAGAAGACATACGCTGGTACATACAGGACTACAAGCATGCTGAGGCGCCCTTGCTCATTGGCATTGAGCGCACGGGCCTGGCCTATTGGCGCAACACCATGGCGCACTGGCGCACCAAGCTGGCTGCGCATCGCACGGCCCATGCCCGCGCCCGGACGGCCATGAAGTTGCTGCGCTGGGGGCTTGCCATGGTGGCGCTCGCCAACGTGCTGACCAAAGTCACCCACAACGACCTCTCATCCTATCATCTGTTGATTTTGTTGGTCGGGATTGTCCTGGCACTGATTGGCTTGTTTGATTACCTGAAAGTGCGTGGCAGCCGCATGGATTTACCCTGCCAAAGTGCTTTGATTGATATCACCACCGAGAACGTGCGCTTTACCGATCGCTATCACCTGCCCGAAGCGCCGGTTGAGGCAGAAGATGCCAGTGCCCTGGCCAGACTGGCTGCAGCCATTCCCCGTTACTGTTCGATTTTGCGCCCGGTACCGGCCAGCAAGGAGCGCACCCATCTGGCCCGCGAGCGTAATATGCTCGCGGCTCAGCGCACCATTGCCGCCAGTCACCGTGCCTCCTACGCGCGTGCCCGAACCGGGTTATCGCTGATCCGCACCGGTGTGGCATTTATCGGTCTGGGCCTGGCCCTGCACAAAATACTGGGTGCAACACCCTACAGCTTTACCGATTATATTCTGATTGCTGCAGGCTGCCTGATGCTGCTGGATGGTTTGTTCTGGTATCTGCCTGCGCGCCGCCTCAAATATGGCTTGGGGCGCGACATCAAGCCCTAAGGGGAAGAATGATCCCAGCGCTACCCGCTATTTCTGGCCATCTTGCGGCGATGACACAGAAGCTTCCAAGTCTTATGATGGGGGCTGTTGATACGCTGAGGCAGGAGGAAAGGTTATGCAGATAGCCATGTTACGGCCTGTGTCTGGCAAAGAGTATCTGGAAGGTGAGGAGCGCGCCGATATACGCCACGAGTATGTGGCCGGGCAGGTTTATGCCATGGCCGGGGCCAAGCTGCGGCATAACCAGATTGTCGGCAATCTGTATGGACTGCTCTGGCAAAAAGCCCGTGTGGTAGTCACTGCCAGGTTCTGAACAGCGATATGAAAGTGCGGGTGGAAGCTGTAGATGCCTTTTATGAGGTCTTCGCGATGATGCGCAGCACTGAGGGTAATCCGCAAACGGGCGCTGCCCTTAGGCACGGTCGGGGGGCGCACTGCCGGGCAGTACAGACCGGCCTCGCGCAATCTGGCAGCCGCCTGCACAGCCGCCGTTGCCTCTCCCAGTACCAGCCCCTGAATGGGCGTTGCGCTGGGCAGCCAGGGCGCAT
>NZ_JBYCKP010000425.1:0-1004 GCF_057473445.1 Acidithiobacillus sp. TH-A36
AATCGGCTGAAATAGCGATGGATGACGAATAGTATCTGTTGATATTCAATGGTTTTTCTGGTTCTTGCGGTTGATCTGCTTCCCACTCCCAGCCTTCTTGAATCTTCTCGCCGTTCAGGACTTTTCGGACCAGTGTTCGGAGATAACCTCCGACATTTTTGGCTTTTTCCAGCGCAAAGCGTTTGCGGGTAACAATGCCGGATAGATCCAGTGATGACCGGTTTTTCCGTAATTCCTTTTGCCAGCGGAAAAGATCACTGGCCCGCACCCCTCTTTCCAGCAGGAAGAGCAGTTCGGCAGGCAGGGAAAGTTTCTGTAATAGCTGGCTATTGGCCACCGATTCACGTTGCCGGAACCATGCTGCGGTCCATTTTTTTACGTCTAATTTTTCAGCAACCAGGCCACAGACCTGCTTGAAGCCCGACATGGCCTGTTCAAACAGGCTTTTTTGGCGGACGTGGTGCGGCTCGTAAGGCATCTGCACAAGTTCCGCCAGCATCGGGGTAAAGTAGGTATGGGTGACGCCACGGTAGCGGCCATGCGCCTTGCGCCGGACCTGCCGGACGATGTATCCAGCCTGTACCAGATTGCGGAGTGCCGTGCTGACGGTGCAGACGCTCCGGCCAATCATCTGGCTGATGCGTTCCAGACTGGGGAATACGGGCTCGGCCAGATTATCATAACGAGCGTGCAGTAAAAGCGCCTGTAAAACAACGCGCTCTGTCATTTTTAAGTGCGCCAACCTATACAGCGTGAACAGTGGTTGGGACAAAATACAGGGAATATCCAGGTCCGGTGACAGACCCAGAGCATCCAGCGGCCTGCGTTTACGCGGAAGCGCATCCGGGCATCCCAGATCTAATGTGACCTGGGTGTTTTCTGGAATCGAATCAGACTTGCAACCGATCTGACCAGATTCTATAATGGAATCGGTAAGATCGGTCACGTTGTGTAGTGCTCCTTTTTCTTTTTCTTCTTTTTCTGATTCTCATCCTCTATTTGAG
>NZ_JBYCKP010000426.1:0-2846 GCF_057473445.1 Acidithiobacillus sp. TH-A36
TTGGCGGCTCACAACGTCGGTTCTCCGATGGACTCCCCTATATGTCAAACATCTACTGTCACCCCGGCAGAGCCGGGGGATTTCCTATTTTTGGTTATTAATTTATAACGGACACTCTAGTGCCCAACCAGATAAAAAATGTTACGGCCATTGAGCGTGACCGCAGCGCCCTTTTTTCCGCCATGCTCCAAGCCTTAAGTGCGGTTCCCGCTGACGCAGGTGCATACGGATTTCTGAATGCGCTTTGCCAGAGCATTCTCGACAACAACAGATCCCTAAAATGGGCATGGTACGCCTTCCAAGTGCCTGGAAGGCCACTAAAGCCCTATCATGAATTGGGCATCCAGCATAACCCTGACATTTCCGAGAATCCTCAGGATCCCTGCTACCAGGTTCTGAGCACTAATACTTCAATGACGTATTCCCTGGACAATCCTGACTGCCCGGAATGGCTCCTGCCCCTGCGCAAGCAACTCTCTGAAATCATCCTGGTCCCCTTCGGTATTGAGGGACAAAAAGCGCTGGGTGTTGTGGGCAGCAGTGAGTCGGGTTACTTTGAACAAGTCGGCACCGAATTTTTTTCTGCCTTTGCCTATATGGGTGACATGATCATAAGCCTGCAACAACATGCGCGCCGTGATCCTCTGACCGGTCTGTATAATCGCATGGAGCTGGATGATCGTCTGGAACAGGCGTTACGTATGGCTGATCAGCATCAGCGACTGCTGGCAGTGGCAATGCTTGACCTCGACAATTTCAAGGAAGTCAACGAAAAGCTGGGGCGGCTGGCGGGCGACCAGATTCTGGTTGAATTCAGCCAACGTATTCAAAAAGATTTGCGAAGTCATGACACGCTCTTCCGGATGGGTGGTGATGAATTTGTATTGTTGATTGAAAACCTGGAACGCTGGGCTGATCTCGAAGTGGTCATGGAACGCATACGGATGAACTTGGATCGTGCCTTTACGGTCAATCAGTCAGAACTGCGGGTTCAAGCCAGCATTGGCGTAACCGTCTATCCCCTGGACGATGACAAGCCTCGGGATATTATTCATCATGCCAATCTGGCCCTGCATCAGGCCAAACGACATAAAACAGCGCAGTTCTATACGCTCTATGATCCCTCCTCCATTTATGACCCCGGTACCCCGCAGCTCGTAGCCCGTCAACAACATTTTCGGGGGCTGCTGGCCGAACATGTGGTTACGCTCTATCAGCCCATTATCCATACTCCGAGTAGTCGCACCCATGAACTGGAAGCCCTCGCTCGCCTGGAGGAAAACGGCACATTGCTGGAAACGAGCGAGTTTTTACCCTGGTTGGCAGCAGAAGATCGCCGCAAACTCAGTTGTACGATTTTGGAACAAGCCGCCCGGCAATGGCGATTGTGGCAAAATGCCGGCCAAAGCATTTCCATTGCGGTAAATTTCGAGCCGCAGGATCTGCTGCTTGAAGAGGTCATTCAGTTTATTGAAAGTACGCTGCTGCGCTTTCAGATGCCTGCCAGGCAGTTGATTATTGAGGTGCTGGAAGGTGACGAATTTCTGGATTACGCCTCAGCCAAAGCACAACTGGGCCGCCTCAAAGAGTTGGGAGTACGCATCGCTCTCGACGATCTGGGCACGGCTTACGCCAGTCTGCTGCGCCTCAAGGATTACCCATTTGACGCCGTCAAACTGGACCAGGCGTTCAGCCGTCACCTGGAAAAACGCCCAAGAGATCTGCATTTTCTGGCGAGCATGCTGGAAATGGCCAATGGGCTGGGAGTAGAACTCATTGTCGAGGGTATTGAAAACGCGGAAGTGTTTTCTGCCGTAACCGCTCTGGGAATTCGTCAGGTACAGGGTTATGCCATCAGTCGCCCCGTCTCAGCTGGAGAAATCAGTCAGCGCTTCCTGGGGAAGCAAATTTCAATGCAGTCGTCCAACTCCAGTTTATTGGTCAGCTTTGCCCGTTTTCTGGTACTCGCCAAGGGCTTGCGGGCCGTACTGCAAAGTATGCCGCAAAGCATTAATGTCCAGTTGTCCTGTGATAATTTATCCTGCCCTCTTTATCCGCTCATGGACACCATACCTTCCTTACGTGAACGACGTGCGCAATTACAGCTGGTCATTGCAGATATAGTTGGCAATCATTTATCCAGCGAATACAGCATGGAAATTTATGATCATTTAACGGCAGGCATCCTCAACGAGATGGCAGCATACATCGCGGCCACGCCGTGAAATCATTTGCTGAAATTCAGTTACCCGCACTCTCCCGGCCCTCGTCCCTGCGGCAGATTTTTTTACTGAATGTTGGGCTTTTTGGCGGGCACTTGCTGCTGACTGTTTTTGCGGCGCTGATTTTCAGCCATTCCCTGGCGGGTCGTTTTTGGCCCATCTGGCCAGCGGCGGGAATTGCCGCCTACGGACTCCTGGTTTGGGGACCAAGAGTCATACCGGGACTACTCATTGCGTCATTACTGGGCGGGCACTTTTTTATCCACCTCCGCTGGGGAATCAACATCTGGTTTGCCTGCAGCGAAATCATGGGTGCCTGGCTGGGCAGCCTGCTTTTACGTCGATTCTGTCCCGGTTGGGCAGGATTACAAACAGTCCGCCACAGCATCGCCTATTTATTGCTTTTTGCAGGAATCCCCGCCCTATTTACTGCCAGCCTGACCGGGGCCGGTGGTTGGTTATTTACGAAAGCCACCGGGAATATTCCTCACCTGATTTTGTTTTGGACGATGGCCAATGCGGCGGCCATCATCAATGTAAGTACTTTATTTCTACTTTTTTTCCATGGACAGCCTGACCAAAGAACATTTCTGGACAAGCATTTTTTTTGTTGGGAACGGGCAC
>NZ_JBYCKP010000427.1:0-3562 GCF_057473445.1 Acidithiobacillus sp. TH-A36
TTTATGCCGATCCGGAAGTGGCGCCATTACGCCGATCCCAAGGTGGCGCCATTACGCCGACTGCGGTTTGGCTCCATATTGCCGATCCGTGACACCATCACCCTGCCAACTCTACTGCTGGCCCTGCTCGGCACTTTTCAAGGAGCCCTTCTTTATCAGGCTCGCGCTCAATTTGAAGTGGCCACTCAGGAGGCTGTGCGCGCAGGAACGCTGCACGGTGCGAACACTGAAGCAATCCGTGAAGCACTGGCCCGTGGCCTGACTCCGCTGTACACCCACGGTCAAAACCTGGAAGCTCTGGCCAGAGGCTACGCCGCCGCCAAAACCGCTGCAGCACAAGCCAACATCCAAATACTCAGCCCCACTCGAGAGGCCTTTGATGATTTTGCTGAACTGACCCGTGACGGGTCTGGGGCTCCGGTTCATGCAATTCCTGTGGATCATCTTGCTTACCGGCAGACAAGCACCGGCGTCAACAGCAAAATGTCCATACAGGATGCGACTCTTCTGAAAGTACAAATTACTACTGTACAGCCGCTCGTTATACCCTTCATTGATCAAATTGGGCGTGGCCTCTATGCCTTGAAACAGGAAATGGGCTTACCCAGCATTTTTGGTCTGCAGTTAAGTCCGGTAACTGGTATTAATGGCCAGATGGGCTGGGGAATCCCTTTGCAGACAGACACGGTGATGCGCATGCAAAGCCCTGTGCTTGTGGCGGGGCTACCTAGTCAAAACCAGCTTGTGCAACACCCAGAGGCGGAAAGTGTACACGGTTCCACCCCACCTGCTTCGAACATGGAGCCACTTCCCACTTCTCCCAGCGATCTTGCCACTATTTCTGACGATAAAGCGCCGGTGTCCGATCACATTTGTAATGCAGGTGCCTGATGCTAAGCATAATTCACGGAGAAAGCATGTTGAATCCATCCATTAAGTTTGTTCAAAAATGCCTACAGCCCTGCCTGCTTTTAACCTGCATAATCACAGTAGATGCACGAGCGAGTCTGTACTCCACATCCTTTAACTGCGCGTCGGCAAGCACTGAAACCGAAAAAATCATCTGCCAGGATCCACAGCTGGCAAGTCTTGATCGACAGGTATCCAAGGACTATAACCAGTTGGCGGATGATATGAAAAAAGCAGGCAATTATCACGAGGCATTGGACTATCTGAATACTTCTCAGGAAAAATGGAAAAAGGAAACCATTGAGTGTAAAGGAGACAGTTTTTGTATCCAGGATGCCTATGGAAGACGTCTCTCTGAATTAACTAGCTGTTATCATAAGGATAGTGGTGTCACGAACACCCAGGATCTCGCGACATCCGCCGCTGTTTGTGTCAGCGCGTATAAAATGGATTGGTCCTTTCTTTCCGTCAGTGAAGGCGGTGTCTGGGTAGAAGGCTATGTACCCGGTTATCACCGGGAAGACCCTCATAATCCTGGGCATATTAACAAGAAGAAGCATGGTTTTGCCCCTGATTCGCACAGCGGGGTAACCATCGGAAATGGTGTGGATCTGGCGCAGCAGACGCCTACGCAACTCCGCCATGATTTTAAGGCTTATATTGAGGCAAATGGAAACCCAGAACATGTTGATTATGAAAAAATTATTAAGGAACTTTCACCATTTATGGAAAAAAAACTTAGAGGATGGCAGGCAGTAAAAAGCGTTACTGAAAAATCTCCTACCCTTTCAAAAACGCAAGCCGATTTTGTCACGCAAGCGGTACAATTACGCTCAGTGCGTCAACTGGAAGCGCAATTCAATCGCAACAACCAGATGGGAACCACTTTTCAGCAACTTCCAGCCGAAGCGCAAACAGCACTGGTGGATTTTTCCTATCAATATGGCCACGGTGACTCCTTGAACAAAGCCGAGAATAAAAAAACTGCTCAGGACAAAACGCGCAATGCTGTCTGGTCCGCCTACTATCAGGGAGATTGGCAAACTTTGAGCACCGCCCTTCAAGAATTCACCATTCCAGACCAGCGCAAAAAATTCAAGAAACGGCGGCATCGGGAGGGAATACTTTTACAAAAGGCCATCGGCGAAAAACGCTTGCCTGGAAAAGGAAACCCCTGCCCACCGAGCATTCCCAAACCTATCGCTGCATTGAATAAAATTTTTGACACTCGCGTAACGACAAGGAGAACACTGTGGTCATAACAAGGACAATCCAAAAATACTGCCTGGGATTAGTTTTGACATATTCATTGATAGGATCTGCAATGGCAGCGAGTGTTCCGCCTACGCATAGTATCGATAATTGCAGCGCCTCTAAAGGTTCTGAATTGTTAATCTGCAATATGAAAGGAGACGCTCAAGCCCCCTTCTTGCAGGAAGACATGTACAATGCCGGGCTTTTCGGACGCGCCTTACGCAACACCACGCCTGACAGCGCAGAACAAAAGCAAGTCATAGCAAGCCAATGGAGTTATCTCAAGGAACGCGATGCTTGTGGCACCGATACATCCTGCATCATGCGCGTGATGAAAGCACGACATAAGGTACTCATCGCCCTTAACCAACAACTCCGGGTGGAACTTCCCGATGCCGGAATCGCTCTGTTTGCGGGTAAAGCCTACCTTATTGACGCTGACGACCATGACCCACAGAAAAAGTCCGCCCAGATTTTGCTAAGTGACCGTATTTTTGATGCCTTTGAACAAGATCCCGTTGCTCACGCCAAATTATCTGATGGCAGTATCGTATTTTGGGGGTTTCAACAGGGTAATGGCAGCGTGCGTTCTATTGTGATCAGTAATACCCGGGGTGAGGTACAGCTGATAGGGGCAGTTGATGATTTGCCCGAGATCAGCCGCACACCTATGCCAACTGCAAAGACCATCTTAGCTGCCAGCCCTGCGAAAGCTTCGGGGCAAGTCCTGCTATTTGTCCATAATGCGAAAGCACTGCAATACTATTTGCCCGCTGTAGACGCCTGGGCAAGAGCCAATTTGCTGGGATTCAATGTGCGTTGCAATCAGAATTCGCATTGGCAGACGCTCTGTAAACAAGCGCGAGCCTATCCACTGCCTATTCGGGCTTATCAACTGGCTTGCAAATCAGGCTCTGGCCCCAAAAACTTCGCCGAACGCTGTCCATTACCCTTACCCAAAAGCCACGAGCAGGTTTCACTGGAATTATTCAGGCAATGATTGCGCTGAGTACACCTGCACGGCCAACTGCAAATCCTCCCAGGCCTTGCGCTTTTCCAGCGGGCTGCGGAGTAAATAGGCCGGGTGGTAGGTAACAATCAATGGAATGTTCTGGTACCGATGGGTATGCCCGCGTAACTGGCCGATGGGTGTCGTGACCTGCAGCAGACTCTGGGCGGCAAAACGCCCCAGGGCAACAATAATACGGGGCTGGAGCAGGGCAATCTGACGCTGCAAAAAAGGCAGGCAGGACTGCACCTCTGGACCCAGAGGATCACGATTGTTGGGGGGGCGGCATTTGAGCACATTGGCAATATAGACATCCTGCCGCCGGGTTAGGCCCATGGCTTTCAGCATGTTATCGAGCAACTGCCCGCCGCGACCGACAAAAGCTTCGCC
>NZ_JBYCKP010000428.1:0-1915 GCF_057473445.1 Acidithiobacillus sp. TH-A36
TTACAGGTCGCGCCAGAAATGAACCGGGTGAAAATCAATGCTCAGGTGCAAATCACTAAAGAAGACCTGCTGCAGGAAATTCTCGATCAGGGCCAGACCCTGATCTGGGTCGTAAAAGCGGAATGGCGGGAACCCGAACCATTTTCCTTTATTACCGGTCTGGGCACCCATGCGCAAAAAGAAGCCCGCTGGCAAATTCACTATTATCCGCTGACCAATCAATACGCACTGAAAAATGCAGCAGGCACCATGCGCTTATTCAATCATTGGCAGGATGTTGTCAGCGTCCTGAAGCAGATTCATGATTTCGAGTTGCCTTTGCAACAGGGCGCGGCACGGGGACAGGTAGCGCTGCGGGTTTATGTGGATATACAGGCTCTGCCTGTCCCTCTGCGCCTGCGTGCATTGCTGGATCACTGGAAACTGGAGTCCCCATGGACCGTCAGCGCGCTCCTTTCAAACTGAGAAACTGGTTACGCGCCCTCAGTGCCGGCGCGGCGCCGGAACGCCAGAAGGTTGGCCCGCGCTGGGGTGCCATTTTATTGCTTCTGGCCATTTTAGGCTTTCTGGCGATCAATTTTTTTACCAGCGCGGGCGGGCCCCTGAGCCGCTATTTTGTCCCTATGCTGGTCATTTCAGCAGGCATCGTCCTTTTTTTGCTGGTTTTGGTGCTGGTTTCCGTGGTGGCGCTATTGGTCCGGCTGCGTCGGGGAGAAGTAGGCAGTCAGCTCGCCACGCGTTTGGTGATCATCATCACCCTGTTGAGTTTTCTGCCTGCGGCCGTGGTTTTCGGATTTTCCTGGCAGTATCTGAATCGGGGGGTTGATTCCTGGTTCAGTTCGGCCGTGCAAAGTGCTCTGGACCAGGCTTTGAATGTAGCCAAGGCCGGCATTGACCGTTATCGCAATTCGACGCTGCTGGCTGCCGAGAGCATCGCCCAGGCTTTGGTGGGTGAATCAGATAGTAACGCCATCCTCACCGTCATTGCCTTGCGTGATCAGTACCATTTGAGCAGTGTCACCCTGTTTTCCAGTGATAACCGGATTATTGCCACCAGCAGTAATAATCTGGCCCTGGCACCGCGCCTGCCGCGTCAGGAAATCCTGTCTGATGAAGGGCATCCAACCGCAAATATTGAGCCTGAAGCGGATGGCAGCCTGCTGGTCAAGGCGCTGATTCCCGTTCTGAGCCCACATCTGGGTGAAAGTAACCGCATGCTCTATGTGGAGCAGCCCATTCCCGAACAGCTCACCAAGGCGGCAGAAGCCGTACAGGTGGCTTATACCCGCTACCATCAGCTCATGCTGATGCGTGAGCCCATGAAAACGGCTTTTCAGCTCAGTCTGGCCGTAGCGCTGCTCCTGGCAGTTTTGTCTGCGGTGTGGATGGGGCTGCATCTGGCCCGGCGGCTGACGGCCCCTATTGCCCGGCTGGCTGCAGGCACCCAGGCCGTAGCCCGGGGCGAATTTATCCCCCTGCAAACCATTGCCAGTCAGGATGAGTTGGGCGTTTTGCTGCACTCCTTCAACAATATGACGCGCCAGCTTGCCCGCGCCAAACAGCAGGCGGCCGCCGCTCAGGAGCAGGCAGAGCAGCGCCGGCTCTATCTGGAAACCATGTTGGGACAATTATCCAGCGGCATTCTCACCTTTGATGGCGAGCATTGTCTGGCAGAAATCAATGCGGCAGCTGTCCAGATTCTGCAGGAAGATTTACCCAAGGGCCGGGCTTTGCAAGAACTGCAGGACGGGGCCGTTCTCGAACCGCTCTGGAGGCTGGTGACCGAGTGGGTGGAACATCCCCGCACCGGTATGCAAAAAGAGCTGCAACTGGAGCGCAGTGATGGACCGCAAACCCTGATCGTACACGGTGCGCAATTTGCCGACGAAGCCGGCAGTAAAGGCTTTGTTCTGGT
>NZ_JBYCKP010000429.1:0-1973 GCF_057473445.1 Acidithiobacillus sp. TH-A36
GTCAAACCGGAAATTCTGCATTCCTACCTCACCGGCAAAACCGGCAAGGTAGCTGAGGATATTCCCGGCCAGTTGACGGCCTACAAGAAGTTTTATCGGGAAGTGCTCGCCAAGACGGCCCCATCACCGGAACTGGAAGGATTGATTGCGGATCAGGAGCACGACAAAGAGCATTTCAGTAAGATGATTTTGTCGCTCACCCCGTTATTGGCGATGCTCACCAGCCGTCCCCTGGATACCCTGCTCTCGCCGGATCCCAAGAACTTCCATGGGCGCATCCTCACCGCACAGCGCGCCATAGACCAGAAGCTGGCTCTGTATATTGGATTGGATACCCTCTCGGATACCGCTGTAGGTCAGGCCATCGGGTCCATTATTCTGGCGGATTTGGCTTCGACCGCAGGGGATATTTACAACTATCAGGCCCCCAAACCCGTCAATATATTCATTGATGAAGGGGCCGAAGTGCTTAACCAGCCGGTTATCCAGATCCTCAACAAAGGGGGCGGGGCCTTGTTCCGTGTGTTCCTCGCCACGCAAACCATTTCCGATATCGCCACCCGCCTCAATGGTTCCAAGGACCGGGCCAACATGGTCATCGGTAACACCAACAACATCATAGTGCTGCGCATTATTGATCAAAACACCAAGGAAGAAGTCTCGAAAAGAATGGGGAAAATCCCTATGGAGCGCATGACCAGCACCATGGGTAGTGGCATCAGTCCCCATCCCATGGACATGAATAATGGCAGTTATAGTGAAGGATTGACGGTCACCGATACCGAGATTTTCCCGCCAAGTGAATTTGCCAGCTTACCCGCATTGCAATACATGGCCCATTTTTCGGGCGGCGCCATTATCAAAGGACGGATTCCCATTGTCACAGATTGAGTTACCCCCTATGCAACATTCCAATACGGCTACGGCCCTGCACAAAAACATCCGGAAATTACCGCATCGGGAGAGCTTCCGATTTCTGCTGGCGGTCTGGCCGGATACCTGGTGGTGGTTCATGCGCCTGCAAAACCGGCTGGAAGGTTTACCTTGCCTGCATGCGGAGCATCCGCAAACAGAGGAAATTTACTGCCTGCTGGAACGCTGCTCTGAGCATGGGACACGACTGGGGAATGGACAGTTACGTGAAGCGGTTCTGTCCGAAATAGAGGACACCGCCAGAAGGCTGCAACAACAGCCCATCATCTGTGCCGCATCCCGCGATAACGTTTGGGATTGGATGCACACCCCTTTTCCGGAATGGCGAGGGACCTGTCCTGGCGGCTTTCTTCGCGGACCCGGTACGGCAGAGAAGGATGAGGACCAGGCATCTGCACAGGTACATGCTTTCATCCAGCAACTCCTTATGCAACAACCAGGTCATCCATAAATGTCGAGCTTTATCAGCGAAGAACGTTCTGCGGTCAAATTCATGATTGCCATCATCGGCTTTGAATTTGCTATAGCCCTGATTTTTGGCACCGGTTTACCCATTGCATACTATCAGAACTTGCAGCAACTGTTGGTGCGTCAGGAGATGGGGATAGCCGCGCTGCAAACCCTACTTCACTTGACTAGCCACCTGTACACCCTGATTTTCATTCAAACCGGACTGGCCCATGCCATGACACCCGCGCCGCCGCCAACGCATCAGGTCGCGGACCTCAGCCTGACTGAAAAACTGTCCTGGGCCGCTCGGGGCCGGATACTCACCATACTGGCGATTTTTTATATTGCCATTTTTCGGGTACTGGTCTTTTTCACCTGGGCCATTGCCCTCATCCCGCTGGTTATCGCCGCCGCTTATGATGGTTGGGTGCAACGCAAAGTGGCCCAGTTCCGGTTTGTGTACCAGAGCGGGCAAAAACACTTTGTCGGTAATCGGGCCAGCAAAATCATCACCTATGGGTTATTGCTGATATTTTTCCTGCCTATCCCCATTCCACCCATCGCGATTATTTTTTGGGCCGTTTTTCTAG
>NZ_JBYCKP010000430.1:0-5206 GCF_057473445.1 Acidithiobacillus sp. TH-A36
CTCAATGAAGGGGCGGGTAATCTGCCGGGCGCGATCAGAACGAAAGTTCATGAACAGGACGGCGTCATGATCCTGAATACAGATGGGTGTGCTGCCGATTTGTGAGGGGGCAACAAATTCATCACTTTCGCCCCGGGCATAAGCGGCCGCCAGCGCCTCCTGACCCGTGGCATAGTGGGTACCTTTGCCAAGAGTAAGCAAATCATAAGCCTGTTGTACCCGATCCCAGCGGTGATCCCGATCCATGGCATAAAACCGACCAATCAGCGAGGCCAGTTCTCCACCGTGGGCTTTTAATTCGGCGGACAGCTTTTCCAGAGAGTTTTCCGCACAGCGGGGTAGGGTGTCGCGTCCATCCAGAAAAGCATGTACATACACCCGCTCCGCTCCCCGACTTCGGGCCAGACGCAGGGCTGCAAACAAATGTTCTTGGTGGGAATGAACCCCCCCCGCCGAAAGTAATCCGAGGATATGGACCGCTCCGCCCTGAGCTTTGGCCGTATCGACTGCCGCACAAAGTGCGCTGTTTTTGTAAAAACTTCCGTCCATGATGCCACGGTTGATGCGTTCGTATTCCTGGTAAACGACCCGTCCGGCCCCGATATTGATATGTCCGACTTCACTGTTACCCATCTGCCCGCCGGGCAGCCCGACGGAAGCCCCGGAGGCATTGAGGAGGTTATGAGGGTGGCTACGCCACCAGCCATCCCAGTTAGGCGTATGGGCCAGGGCAATGGCATTATTTTCGGGATCTTCGCGATAACCCCAGCCATCCAGGATTAGCAGCAGTACGGGGCGCGGTGTGTGGGCCATCAATTTCCTCTAAACCGGGAAAGAATACAAATTAAGGGCGCATTAAAGCAGATCAGGCGAATTCTGTCATGGGGTCATCACCAGTGGTTTGAGATGCCAGATATCCGCATTATATTCCCGAATGGTGCGGTCGCTGGAAAATACGCCGCTGGCAGCACTGTTCAAAATACTCAGACGCTGCCATTCGGTCTGGTCACGCCACAATGCGGCCGCCTCCTGTTGTTTCAGCTTATAGCTGGTGAAGTCGGCCAGTACCATCCAGGGGTCATGTGGATTATTCAGGGTGTGTATGATGGGATCAAAAATACCCGGTTCAAAGGCATTGAAATACCCGCTGTGCAGGAGGTCCATCACTCTCTGCAGATCGTGGTCGGCCTGCAAATAAATTTCTGGTTGATAGTTGCCCCTTAACTGACTGACTTCCTGGGCATTCAGGCCAAACAGAAAAAAGTGTTCGGGCCCGACGGCATCGCGGATTTCAATATTGGCACCATCCAGCGTACCGATCGTCAGTGCGCCGTTCATCATGAACTTCATGTTGCCGGTTCCTGAGGCTTCCTTACCCGCCGTGGAAATTTGCTCGGACAAATCGGTGGCTGCACAAATCTGTTCCATAAGGGAAACCCGATAGTCCGGCAGGAAACAGACCCGCAAGCGACCGGCGGTATCGGCATCATGATTGACCACGTTGGCAATGTTGTTGATGAGTTTGATGATCCGCTTGGCCATGAAATAACCGGGGGCGGCTTTCCCGGCGAATAGCACATTACGCGGGGTGACTTCGGAGCCTTCACCGCGTTTGATGCGATCGTAAAGGTGAATGACATGGAGGGCGTTGAGCAGTTGCCGTTTGTATTCATGAATGCGTTTGACCTGGGTATCGACCATGGCACCCGAAATAAAATGCACGCCGGTTTGTTCCAAAACCAGCCTGGCGAGGCGGGCCTTGTTGATTTGGCGGACCGCATCCCAACGTTTGCGGAACGTGGCGTCTTCTGCAAAGGGGGCCAGAGCCTTGAGATGATCCAGGTCGTTCTTCCAGTCAGGACCAATCTGCTCGGTAAGCAGTTCCCGCAAGGCGGGATTGGCCCATTGCAACCAGCGCCGGGGCGTGACGCCATTGGTTTTGTTGTTGAACTTTTGGGGCCAGAGCTTATGGAAGTCGGCGAACAGCTCGTCGCAAAGCAGTTCCGTGTGCAGTGCGGCTACGCCGTTGACGGAAAAGCTCCCCACCACCGCCAGGTGAGCCATGCGGACCATTTGTTCGCCATTTTCCTCGATGATGGACAGGCGTTGTAGCAAGGCATTATCCCCTGGTGCCCGACGGGCCACTTCCTGCAGGAAACGCCCATTGATTTCAAAAATGATTTCCAGAAGACGTGGCAGGAGTTGGCGAAACAGGCGTACCGGCCAGCGTTCCAGAGCCTCTGGAAGCAGGGTGTGGTTGGTATAGGCCATGGTGTGGCTGGTGATTTTCCAGGCGCTATCCCAGTCCAGGCCATGTTCATCCATCAGCAGGCGCATCAGTTCCGGCACTGCGCAACTGGGATGCGTATCGTTGAGCTGAAAACAGTGATGTTTGGCAAAATGGGTAAAATTTTCACCATGTACAGCGACCCAGTCGGCCATCACATCCTGAAGACTGGCTGAGGCCAGAAAATACTGCTGACGCAAGCGTAGTTCCTTGCCATTTTCACTGCTGTCATTGGGATAAAGCACCATGCTGATATGTTCAGCATTATTTTTAGCCGCTACAGCTTCGGGATAGGCACCCGCATTGAATTCGCCGAGATCAAATATGTCGGTGGAGGCGGCGCGCCATAGCCGCAGGGTGTTGACGACCTCATTGCGATAACCCGGTATGGGAATGTCATAAGGGACAGCGAGGACATCGTGGGTATCCACCCAACGATGATGTAATTTGCCCTGAGCATCCTTATAGACATCGCTGCGCCCGAAAAAATGAATATGACGCACGCGTTCTGGTCGTTTCAGTTCCCAGGGGTAACCATTTTTCAGCCAGTGGTCGGGTTCTTCGACCTGCTCGCCCGCCCGAATTTCCTGACGAAACATGCCATAACTGTAGCGTATGCCATAACCCGTGACGGGGAGCCCCAGTGACGCACAACTATCGAGAAAGCAGGCAGCCAGACGACCCAGTCCGCCATTCCCCAGACCCGCATCGGGTTCTGTCTCAATGACGTCTGTCAATTGTCGATGTTCCTGCTCAAGGACTGTCCCGGCCGCTTCTTCCAGCCCCAGATTGAGCAGGGTGTTACCCATGGTACGGCCCAGCAAAAATTCGAGAGACAGGTAAAAAGTGCGCTTACCTTTCTCTTCCGCCACTTTTTGCTGGGTTTTTTTCCAGCGTTCTACCAGGCGATCACGCAGGCTCATGGATAGCGCGGTATATACATTAATTTTCGAGCCGGTTTCTGCTTCCGCACCCAAGGTATGAAACAGGTAATGCCGGGTATCGGAGCACAGGCTGCTGGCATCCATACCAAGAGGGGGTAAGACACAGGCGTTTTTCGCAGGACGTCTGGCAGGCATGATGTGGCTCCTCATGTGCGGATGGTCGACACTCCCATCATAGAATGATGTTATGGGGAATTGAAAGGGGTTATGGTGCCGAGATTGGCGATTATTTCCTGGATGGACATTATTTCAGATCGGCATGGCAAAGATGCTAATCTTGAGGCGATAAAAATACATTTGACCAGAGATCCGGTCAGTTATTCATCCCTTTGAAAAGGAGTCGTTCATGGCTAAATCTTTGGCAGATTATATTCGCAGTGCTCGGAGTCAAATTCGTGAAGTGGATTGCGATACTCTGGAAGACTGGCTGCGTACCCGCGACGACTTGGTGCTGGTGGATGTGCGGGAAGCCCATGCTTTTGTCGAAGGGCATCTACCCGAAGCCATTCATGTTCCTCGAGGCTATCTGGAAGCCCTTGCTGATCCGGATTACGGCCATTGCCACCCGGTGTTGTCCCAGGCGCGGGATCAGGTGGTGGTGTTGTATTGTGACAGCGGAACGCGTTCCGCACTTTCTGCCGTCACTTTGCAGGAAATGGGTTTTAACGAGGTATATAACCTGGGTGGCGGCATCAATGTCTGGGATGCAGAAGACAAGCCCATTGTGACCTGATGCGTTGAGCTTCAATATGCGTTGAGCTTCAATCGGGCCGCTGGCAGCAAGGCTTTTTGCTCCAACGTCCCTTGCCTGTTGTTCTAGGGCTCATCCTGCTGTCAGGAGAGAACTCGCCCTGCGGGCTCAAACAGCTCTCCTTACGGGCGCAGGATTTCGCCAAGAACAACAACGGCTCGGGCCAAAGTCGCTGCAAAGCCTTGCTGCCAGCGGCCCGATTGAAGCGACGGCATTAATTACTCAATCTGGCCTCCAAAATTTTCCTGGTAACGTTTTTTGAATTCGCTCCAGGTGAAATGATGATTTTGGGTGCCAGCCGTTTCAATTTTGTAGGCGCCCATCAACGAGGCAATTTTGCCACTGGTTTCCCAGCCCAGATTATGTTCAAGGCCGTAAAGCAAACCTGCCCGATAGGCGTCGCCGCAACCGGTGGGATCAAGTACTGCCTTGGGTTTGGCCGCAGGAATCTGCGTTTCCTGGTCTTCGTGGTAGATGATGGAACCCTGCTCGCCTTTGGTGACGATCAGCGCTTTCAGGCGTTGGCGCAACTCCGCGACGCTTAAGCCGGTACGAGCCTGAACCATCTGGCATTCATAGTCATTAACCGTCAGATAGTCGGCCATATCAATGAGACGGGTCAGGGTTGCTGCGTCAAACAGCGGCAGTCCCTGTCCGGGATCAAACAGTGTGGGAATGCCTGCGCGGGTCAAGTCCTCCAGATGCTGGATCATGGCCCCCAAACCATCGGGTGAGACAATGGCCCAGTGCACATCGCTGGGGATTTGTCCGTCCAGATGGTTTTCCTGGGCCATAAACATTGCACCCGGATGAAAAGCGGTGATCTGATTGTCGTCCAGATCGGTGGTGATAAAAGCCTGCGCCGTGTAATGATCAGGGAGGATGCGAATCAGATGGGTATCCAGCCCCTGCTGTTTGATATGCTCAAGGTAGGGTGTGAAATCCTGACCGGCGGTGCCGGCAATGACGGGGTTTCCTCCCAGCAGCTTGAGATTGTAAGCAATGTTACCGGCACAACCGCCAAAATCGCGACGCATTTCCGGTACGGTAAAAGACACATTCAACATGTGTACCTGCTCAGGCAGGATGTGGGCCTTGAAACGGTCCTGAAACACCATAATGGTATCAAAGGCCAGTGATCCGCAGACGAGTGTGGACATGGCAACTCCTTGTTGGGTTTTTGTCAAATTGTTGGGTTGGGTGTGGTATTTTTGCTGAAAACAG
>NZ_JBYCKP010000431.1:0-1647 GCF_057473445.1 Acidithiobacillus sp. TH-A36
GCCAGGGCAAAAATGGCCAGTCCCACTAAAATACCCCGGAACACCGAAGCGGCGACCATGGCCGTAAAAATTTCCGTGGGCGTGAGCGGGCTGAGCAGCACAAACACAATATTTCCGGTCACCTTGGATTGAATCAGGCTGGAAGAGCTGTTCGCGAAGGCATTTTGGAGCACAGACATCATCATCAACCCGGGCACAATGAAAGCCGTATAACTGACGCCCGGATACACAGTGATATGACTGCCCAGAGCATGCCCGAAAACCACCAGATAGAGAATGGTGGTAATCAGCGGGGCGGCAATGGTTTGCAACCAGACTTTACCGAAACGCAGGGTTTCCTTGTAAAACAGGGTCCAGGCTGGGGTCAGGCTGCCCTGAATGCGGTTGCCGCTTGCGACAGTTGCCGGGGTACTATGCAGAATTTCAGGCATCGCTGCCGCGTAGATTGGGTTCCAGAATTTCTACATAGGCACTGTCGCGAATCCGATGTTGCCATTCGTCCATGCGTTCACGGACAATCCGGTTAAAGAGCTGCATGCGTGCTGCTGCCATGATCTGTTTTTCTTCCACGGGCTGCTGGCGCTGGCCCTGTGACTGCAGGATATAAATCGCATCGCCTTCACGAATGGGACTGCTGACGGCCCCGGGCTGCAAGGTGAGCAAAGTCCGTTCGAGGGTGTCTGGCAGCTGTCCCGGGGTAATCCAGCCCATTTCTCCGCCTTTTGCAGCGGTGTTGGGATCCTGACTGTAGTTCCGCGCCAGTTCCGAGAAACGGCTGCCATTCTGAAGGGCGGTCTGAATATCCTGGGCGCGATCTTCTGCTTCCTGAAGTTGCAGGCTACTGCCAGCGCGGAGCACGATGGCTGCTGCCTTGACTTCAGTGATGGTGGGTTGTTCGTCTTTTTTGTCGAGGATCTTGAAAATGTGGAAACCGGTGGGTCCGGCGATGACCTGGCTGATATCCCCGGTTTTCAGAGACATGAGGGCCTGAGACACCGAGGGGGGGAGCTCTCCGGCTTTCACCCAGCCTATCCGGCCGCCCTGCAGGGCATCGCGACCACTGCTGACCTGCGCTGCGAGACGTGAAAAGTCTTCCCCGGCAATCAGGTGATTCCGGACCTCGGTGGCCTGTTGGCGGGCTGCGCTGATGGCGTTGGGGGTCGGGTTGTTGGGCATGGGGATGAATATCTGCTGCAGGTTGAAGCTGACTCCGCCCATGTCCTTGAGTTGATGAGCGAAGGTTTTGACTTCGTCAGGACCCACATGGACGCGGCTTTCCACTTCCTGCTGCATGAGTCGGTCAACAATAATGCGATCCTTGAGATCGTTGGTGAAGGTTTCCCAGGATTGTCCCTGACTGCTCAATGCCTGACGTAACTGGTCAGCGGTCATGTGGTTGGCCTGGGCCAGGTTGTTGACGGCCTGATCCAGCATGCCTTTGTCCACTTTGATGTTGGCGCGTTGCGCCATTTGTAATTCGATATCCTGCAAAATCATCTGTTGCAGCACCTGACGGCGCAAAATGTCATCCGCAGGCATGGCATTGGGATCACTCTGCTGGAGATGGGCGCGCACCGCGCTGACGCGTTGCTCCAGTTGCATGGAGGTGATGATATTGTCGTTGACGATGGCTACGATTTTATCCAG
>NZ_JBYCKP010000432.1:0-1431 GCF_057473445.1 Acidithiobacillus sp. TH-A36
GGCAAAAGGGGCTACTTGTGGCCATACCTTATCCTGATTTTCTCCATAGGCAAGATCACCTATTGCATAGACGTTTGCGTGATCTATTAGCCTGCAATGTTGATCTACAGGAATTCTCCCATTATGCATTTTTTTTCCCGGTATTTGATGGATGAGGGGATGGGCAGTGACCCCGGCTGTCCATATCAGCGTTGCAGCTGGTATTTGAACGTCTCCGAGCCGCACTGTTTTTCCATCAAATCCATCTGCATGCTTTCCTAATAAAATATCGGCACCAAGATTTTGCAACTTCTCATAAGCCTTTTTTTGTAATTTTTCATCAAAACCAGGAAGTAGTGCGTCTCCACCCTGAACCAAAGTCACTTGGTATGTGGAATGGGAAAGCTCAGGATAGTCTCGAGGAATAATAATGCGTAACAATTCAAGCAGGGCACCACAAAATTCGACCCCCGTAGGGCCTCCTCCTGCTATGACAAAATGTAATAGGCGCCTCTGTTCTTCTTCAGAAACAGATGAGCTGGCTTTTTCCAGGGCCGCAATAATTCTGCTTTGAACATGCTCCGCAGCTTCTATATTTTTTAAATGAAGCGCATTCTCTGCAATTTCCTTGTTTCCGAAAAAATTGGTTACGGTTCCAAAGGAAAGAATTAATTTATCCCAAGAAATCTCAATGCCATCGGTGCAATGTATTTTGTTTTCATTCCAGTCGATTTTTTCAACGCAGCCCCAATGAAAGCGAATATTCTGTGCCCTCAGCAAGGGTCTTAGCGGAGATGCAATAGCATTGCTTTCCAGATCACCTACGGCAACCTGATAGAGCAGTGGCTGAAATAGATGATAATTGTGGCAATCTATAACCATTACCTGGTGCTCAGATTTGGCAAGACGCCTGGCAACATGTAATCCGCCAAATCCTGCACCGATAATCACTATTTTCTCTGAATTCTGCCTCATGGTTATGAAGTTTCCTGGTGCTGCCGGCTATTGCGCCAGGCCAGCCAGAGCAGTGGGATCGCCCATAGGGCGGAAAAAGTATAAATCTGATTCAGTGAAATGAAATGTTGCAGTGGACCCAGTCCGGTAGAGCCGATGCCTTCTCCAATCATCAGCGCTCCAACCAATAGTCCAGCCATTTGCGTACCTTCCTTGCCGTGTGCGGCTACCCCGAAAGCCATGCTGTAGGGGTAGTATATACCGCAAGCCGCACCGGCGAGGGCAAATGCCAGTAACAGCGCCGTTGCACTGAGCAGATGGGGGATGATGATAAAGCAGGGCTGGTGGTCACCGATTTCGTCAACCGGGTGGGCGACTCTGTGGCGGTGGTGGGCGCTGACGGATCCCCCCGCCGGGGCGTGCAGGTGCTGGCGGTCGCGTTGCATGCTTTGGGCTTCGTGGCGACCGGCGGTCGCCCGCTGCCTGCAGCGGTTGCGG
>NZ_JBYCKP010000433.1:0-1728 GCF_057473445.1 Acidithiobacillus sp. TH-A36
GCGCCGGTGAGCCAGGGCGCTCCTGTCTGCATCCAATAGTTGAGGCCGCCGCCGGTGACTTGCCGCATCTGTTCTCGATGCGAGGCGCTGTCACGCTGATCTTGCTGCTGGAGTTTGCTCCAGGCTTCCTGTAAGGATGCAGGATTCGGCCCCTCTCCCCGATCCATTTCTTTGAGCTTGCGCTTGAGATCCCGGAGCATGAGCACGCCATCCGGCACCCCGCTGGGGAAGCGTGCGGAACCTGCAAGGACTACGAAGCCCGTCACGGGTACCCCCGGCACGATGGTTCCCACGGACTTGATGTGTCCATAGTTCTGGTCCAGCGGATTATGCAGTCGGTTCTGTTTCCCACCGGGAAATCGCTGGATCCAGCCGCCGCCCTGCCCTCTGCCATTATCATAGAGAGAACCGCTGTAGTTCTTGGTTTCCAGTACCACGATGGCGGAGCGCGTCAGTACCAGATGGTCGATCTGGGTGAGTCCCTTTTTCCCCGGAATCGTGACATTGTTCTGGATGGGCAAGCCCATACCCCGAATAGTCAGCGATACGGATTGTTCGCCCAGGTCGCCTTTCAGTTGGCGACGCAGTAAGCGCCCGCCAAATATGAACAGAATCGCGCCCGGAACCATGGCTTCTATAATCACGACACCAATACCTCCCCCCAAGGGTCCGACAGAAAAACGAGCAAGCGGTGATGCAGGTCCGGCACCGGGATTTGCTCCACCGGGACAAAATCCTTCGGATCATCCTCCCAAACAGGCAATAAAAAACCCGGCTTCAGACGTTGGTGATAGTCATCAATGATTTCGTACTGATCGGCTATCAACACTTCCCGGTCATAGCGTTGTGCCAGTCTTTCCCGCTGGCACAGGGCGACACAGGTTTTATGCCTTGCCGCAAAACAGTCGCCATTATCCACGTTGATGGCGAGGATTCTGCCATCCCGCATCGCCCATTCCATGTCCGGATAGGGATAGCCATCCTCCGCAAACATGCGGCGCGTCCAGAACTGGGCAATGCCTCCGGCATGGTAATTGGTGGCGGTGAGCTTTTGCGTCCAGATGCGCTCGTTGACACGCGGATCATTGCATTCTTCCCAATTCATCTCTGGATACGGAAAGGGCTGCGGGTAGCGGTCCTGAACCCTATCCAGCCCCTTTTCGGTAAGTACCAGGACGGCCTCCGGCCTGTTTTTGCCTTTTTTGCCTTTACGGATTCCACAAGGCAGACTTCTCACCCATCCCTGCGCGAAAAGGGTCCGGTCCAGATCCCGCGATTCTTCTGGAGAAAAAAGATCGTTCAGCAAGAATGCCCGCGTTGTACTACCAAAGCGGTAAATCCAGTCCAAAGCAGCCAGTTGCACTTCTTTCGTGCGACCCTCTGCCTGCAGATTCGGAGCCAATGTATGCACAGACGCCATCAAACCCCTCCCCTGCCATTTTTGGCTATGGCCATGCCCAGCAGGGTGACAACCCCGCTGATCAGGTTGGCCACCAGTATCAAGGCCAAGCCCGCACCCAGCGCAATCACGGCCCAGATGCCAGCGATATGCAAAGCCTGGTGCATCGTATCTGACCAGGAAGCCGGTTGTGCGGCTAACCAGGCAATATGCCCCGGATGAAAGCCCATGAAGCGGTCCCTGTAGATCACGACCGCGCACGCCAGAAGCCAGACCAGCACAGCAGCCGCCACACTGTAGAGCACCTGCCGAATCACGGAATCCTTGAA
>NZ_JBYCKP010000434.1:0-2583 GCF_057473445.1 Acidithiobacillus sp. TH-A36
ACTCACCAAACTCCCGCAGCTGGGTAAGGGTGACGTTGCAGCCATTGATAAAAGCCCGGCTACGGCCATTGCGTTGGAGGACCCGGCGCAGTACACACACCGGTTCATCTGCATTCATATCCTGATTGCGCAACCATTGGCGGGCGGCATGTTCGGAGGCAAGGGCATATTCCGCACTGATTTCGGCCTGCTCGGCACCATGGCGGATACTGTCTGCATGGCCCTTGTCTCCGAGGAGCAGGGCGATGGCGTCCACCAGAATGGATTTGCCCGCCCCGGTTTCTCCGGTGAGTACGGTCAAACCCGCATCAAAATCAATGCTGACGCTGTCAATCAGGGCAAAATTGCGAACCTGCAGGCTGAGCAGCATTTAATCTTCTCCCGGTGATTCGGCCCAATGCAGTTTTTCCCGAAGAATCTGAAAAAAGTTTTTCTCTTCTGGATGAATAAAACGTGCCGAGCAGGGGGCACGGCGGATGTGAATTTCATCGCCGACAGCCAGAGGAATGCTACAGTGACTGTCCAGGCTGAGGGCTGCAGGCTGACGGCTGGCGGTCAGGCGGGCACGGATGGCTACGGTATCGGCGACGACCAGGGGCCGGGCGGTGAGGGTGTGCGGGCAGATCGGCACCAGCAGCAGGGCTTCGAGGCTGGGGGATAAAATGGGGCCACCCGCTGACAGTGCGTAGGCGGTCGAACCCGTTGGAGTGGCAATGATGACGCCATCAGCGCGCTGGGTATAAACAAAGCGGCCATCCATATGGACGCTCAGTTCAATCATGCTTTCACCGCCGCCTTTGTGGATAAACACTTCGTTGATGGCCAGACCGCTGTGCATTTGTTGATTGTCGCGCCACAACTCAGCATGCAGGACCCGGCGTTGATCCTGCTGATAATGACCCTGCAAAATGGGCGGCAAGGCGCTTTCTATCTGGTCGATGGACAGATCCGCCAGAAAGCCCAGCCGTCCCTGATTAATGCCGAGAATGGCTATGCCCCTGCTGGCCGTATTTCGGGCCGTTCCTAACAGGGTGCCGTCGCCGCCAATGGCAATAACCAGATCCGTTTCCGCGCGGGCTTCGCTGAAAGCCATCAGCTTCAGGCCGAGGGTATCATTGATCTCGCCAGAACATTGGGTTTCGATAAAAACTTCCCGCCCCTGGGATTGAATGAAATCACGCAACAGGCGTAATCCCGGAAGTACCGAAGGATCACGGTATTTGCTGACGAGCAGGACGCGCTGGAAGGGCTTGGTCATGGGAGTAGCCTACATGGGGGCGCTACAAACGCCAAGAGGAAAATGGCGGTTTTCAGGGTAGGGGAGTTCAGGGCAATAATTACGCCTGCAGCCATCCATAAAAACCGCGTAGCAGAAGATCGGGAACATGCTGGCTGTTGGGGATTTGCGACTGCCAGAGTGCCGCATCACCCCCGGTCAGTAGCACCCGGGCGCCGGGAAACATCTGCTGAAAATGGGTGATGGCGCCCTGCAGGGCGTCGGCAAATAAATGAAACACGCCGGACTGGATGGCTGCACCCGTACTGTTACCAAGGGCTGCGGCGGGTACGGGCAAATCCATGTCGGGAAGAAGTGCCGTGCCGAGAAACAGGGCATGAAGGCTCATGGTGATTCCCGGAAGGATTCTGCCGCCCTGGAAGCGGCCATCGGCAAACAGGTCAATGGTAATGGCCGTACCCATGTCAATGATGATGCTGCTTTGGACGGGGTAATCGTGTGCTGCGGCAAGCAGGCAGCAGCGTCGATCAAAGCCCAGCGTTTCACCGGGGACATAGGCGTTGGGGACGCGCTGGTTGAACACCGCCAGATCAGGTTCGCGAAGACGTGTTTCGGGCAATAATTCCCGCCAGGTTTGCAACGCCTCCGGCACGACCCCTCCCAGTGCAAAAGTCTCTTCCTCTGCATGAGGGCGTAGCTGTTCCCACTGCTGTAAAATATGCGCAGGATGCAGGGCGGTTGCGGCGCTGATGCTCTGAAAATGCAGACCATCGTTGCTCTGTGCCAGCAGGGTTCGGGTATTGCCAACGGCGATGAATATCATGATGCCAATGGCCGCAGGCTGACGTCGCCAGCACTCAACCATACCGGGGCTTTGTCCGGCTCCTGTACCTGCAGGCGGCCATCCTCCCCAATGCCCAGCACTTCTGCCGGATAATGTCCCCGCACATCGCTGATTTGTACGATCTGGCGCATCATGGGCGCTGCCGCTTCATTCCAGAGCGGCAGAAAGGGTTCCAGGCCGTCGTGATCAAAACGGGCGAAATCCTCCTGCCAGCGGCGAATGATTTGCCCGGCAAGATGGCTGCGGGACAGGTTGACCTGCTGTTGCGCCAGACTCGTGGCAGAGTCCGGCAGGGTAGGATCGTCGTGCACATTCAGTCCCAGGCCAAGCACCAGGCGGTTTTGCCCGGAGGGCAGGCGGCGCGCTTCCAGCAGCAATCCCCCCAGTTTTTGCCCGCCAATCCAAATGTCATTGGGCCATTTGATCCACAATCCGCTGATACTTTTTTGCAGTACCTGAAAAACCCCCAGACCAGCCACCAGGGTCAGGGCAGGGTTAATGC
>NZ_JBYCKP010000435.1:0-2066 GCF_057473445.1 Acidithiobacillus sp. TH-A36
GCCGCACACTGGTGGCGTAAAGGTGCCTACAACATCAATCCTCAGGCGGAACTCATGTTGGGTGAAGCCTATGCTCATGGCTGGGGGGTACCCCGTGATATAGACAAGGCTATTCGCTGGTGGAAAGCTGCTGCGCGCTATGGCCCGCCAGAAGTGGCCAGCCGTGCCCAACTCCTGTTGGATTCAGCCGTATAATTTCAGCCGGTTAATAAGGAATTTTCATGCGTTTTCTGTTTAATCAATGGCCTGCCTGGATGGCCTTCATGGCATTTTTCAGTGTTTCAGTGCAGGCCATGGCCGATGAACCGGATGTGACGCCGTCAGTGATTTCCAAAAGTGAATTTGTGAAAAAGCCGGAATGGTCCGGAACGGTTGGTCTGGGTCTGAGCAGCAGTACCGGAACCAGCCAGGCACTCAATCTGAACACCGATGATGCTTTGCTGTGGCATCGCGGTTTGTGGTCGAACCAAAGCAGGCTTCTGTATAACTACGCGACTTCTCAAGGAGAAGTCAGCGCCGATCGCCTGGATGTCAGCAACCAGACCCGCTATGACATTGCCCTGCAGCAATATTTGTTTGCGAATCTCAATTATCATCGCAACCATTTTGACGGGTACTATTATCGTGCTGATGAAACCCTGGGTTATGGACACTTTTTTATCTTGAATCGGGTTTCTCATCTGCGTCTTGAAGCGGGTGCCGGTGTGCGTCAATCCCACCCCATTGGCGGAGTGTATAGCACGCATCCCATTGCCCGTCTCTATGGAAAATATCTCTGGCAGTTCAGCCCGCATGCCCATTTATCCGAAGCCGTTGATGCCATTTTGGCAGATAACGGGGCGAATACTTACAATTCGATTTTTTCCGTAGTCAGCCCCTTGTATGGACCTTTGAATTTGCGTCTTGCCTTTATTGCCACTTATAATTCAAAGGTTCAGCCCGGTTTCAAACCATTGAATACTCTGACGACCATCAATCTGGCCTACAACTTTTAAGCCGAAAATCGGGAAAATTTTTCCTGAAATTTTTGAACATACGGTGCATAACGCAGTACGGCATCTGCTGCAGGATAAAATATTCTTCCCGGTTGGACGGGTGTCTGCCCTAATATTTTGAAGCCCCCCAAATCGGCAGCCGCAGCAATGAGAGCAGATCCTTTTGCCGCCTCTGTGTCCATCGTGATTTCTACAGGCCTATTCAAAATGTGGGCACGCATTTGCATCCAGGCAGCATTCATACTGCCGCCCCCCACCGTTTTTATGGACCCCTGAATGCTCACTCCCGCTTTTTCCATCACGTCATAGCCCCAGGCTTCGATATAGCTGAGTCCTTCCAGCAACTTCTGAAAAGTCTCAGCATTTTGTCCGCTGGGAATGGTACTTCCCGGCCATGTAGGCGCCTGGATCGGGAAGCGTTCTCCGCTGCTGGGCAGAGGATACAACAAGGCAGCGCTGGGATATGCCGTATGGATGGAGGGTTCCAGCGCCCGCATTTGTTCACGCTGAAAATGCTGCAGCAGGGTGCCTGCTCCGGCATTGGATGCGGCGCCAACCAGGCAAAAATCACCCAGATAATGACTGTAAAGCCCCATTGTGTTTATTGGCTTGCCATGCACGACCTTGAAAGCCAGGGATGAACCAAGGCTGCTCAGGGCTGTGCCGGGCATGTATAAACCAGCTGCGGTGGCTGCTGCAACACTGTCTGTACAACCGGCGCGAATCTGCACTGCTGTGGATAAGCCCAGCCTTTGAGCCCATGATTTATTCAGCGTGCCGACGCTGATACCTTCATGCACCACTTTCGGTAATATTGCCGGATCAATATCTGCAGTTTCCAGAATATTGAGCATTTTCTCCGGATATTTCATCTGTTGAGCATCCAGACCCATTTTCAGAACATTTCCCCGATCTGAAATCCCCCAGTGATCGGTGAGATGCGCGGCCACCCAGTCCGCCTGGTGATGTACATGATGTACATCCGAAAAATTATGCAGATGACGGCGTAACCACAGGAGTTTACTCAGGGAGCTGGCAGGGGATAGACAAATTCCCCCTTCTGGCCATTGC
>NZ_JBYCKP010000436.1:0-7623 GCF_057473445.1 Acidithiobacillus sp. TH-A36
TTGATAAAATGGTCGCCATGGAACTGCGCGGCCTGTGGATGGGGACATTTCACGGCCTCGCACATCGCCTGATTCGCCTGCATCATGAAGCACTGAAATTGCCCGCTGATTTTCAGGTGCTGGATTCCGAAGACAGTCAGCGTTTGTTGCGCCGCCTCATGCGCGAGGCGCAGATGGACGAGAAGCAGTGGCCGCCCCGGGCCATGGCAGGGCGCATTGGCCGCTGGAAGGACGAAGGCTGGGGACCGGAGCAGGTGTTGCGCTACGAAGGACCGGCGGCTGCGGCTTTTGTGCCGATTTATCAGGCCTATGAAGTCGCCAAGCAACGCTCCGGGCTGCTCGATTTTGGGGATTTGCTTCTGTATGCCCTGAAGCTTTGGGAGTCTCCGGAGATTCTGGATCATTATCAGCGACGTTTTCAGCATATTCTGGTGGACGAGTTTCAGGATACCAATGCGGTGCAATATGCCTGGCTGAAAGGGCTGGCGCGACATGGCCAGATTTTTGTGGTTGGGGATGATGACCAGTCCATTTATGCCTGGCGCGGCGCACGGGTCGAGAACCTGCTGCGGTTTGGTGAAGACTTTGCGGGTGCCCGGGTGGTGCGCCTGGAGCAGAATTATCGCTCGACTGCTGCCATTCTCCAGGCCGCCAATGCGGTTATTGCCAACAATCCCGAGCGCATGGGTAAAACCCTATGGACCGCCGAGCCTGGTGGCGAAGCGGTACACCTGTACACGGCGTACAATGAATTTGATGAAGCCCGTTATGTGATCGGGCGGATTCAGCAGTGGCAGGATCAGGGCGGGCGCCGTTCGGATTGTGCCATTCTTTATCGTTCCAATGCCCAGTCCCGCGCTTTTGAAGAAGTTCTGGTGCGTGAAGGCCTGCCTTACCGGGTTTATGGTGGCCTGCGCTTTTTTGAGCGGGCGGAAATCAAGGACACCCTCGCCTATTTGCGCCTGACCGCCAATCGTCATGATGATGCTTCGTTCGAGCGGGTTGTGAATGTACCTTCGCGTGGCATCGGAGCGGTCAGTGTCGAACGGCTGCGCAATCTCGCCCGCGAAAAGGGTCTGTCGCTCTGGCAGGCGGCCGGAGAACTGAATCAGGCAAAAATCAATGGATTTTTGAATCTGGTCGATGCGCTTGCCGGGCAGACCCAAGAGCAGGACCTCGACAAGCGCGTGGAAATTATTTTGCAGCATACCGCCCTGCGCGAATGGCACAGTCGTGAAGGCGACCGGGCTGAAGGCCGCCTCGAAAACCTCGATGAACTCATCAATGCCGCGCGTGCGTACGGCCAGGACTGGCATGCTGATCCGCAACTGGGTGAGCTGGCACCGCAACCTGGCAACATGCTTTCCGAGTTTCTCACCCATGCCGCGCTGGAAGCGGGCGATGGGGCCGGAGATGCCTGGGAAGACTGCGTCCAGCTGATGAGTTTGCACAGCGCCAAAGGTCTGGAGTTTCCTCTGGTTTTTCTGGTGGGGTTGGAAGAGGGTCTGTTTCCGCACCAACGTTCTTTGGAAGATGGTCAGGGTCTCGCGGAAGAACGCCGCCTTTGTTACGTGGGCATGACCCGGGCCATGCGCCTGCTGGTGCTCAGTCATGCTGAAAGCCGGCGTTTGCACGGCAGTGAAAGAATGAGCATGCCCTCCCGTTTTCTGCGGGAAATCCCCCAGGAGCTTTTGCAGGATTTGCGTCCGCGCGCGCGCATCAGTCGTCCCGCCATGGCGCTACGACCTGCAGCCCCGGAAATGCCGTATCCGCTGGGCTCCCGTTTACAGCACCCGGTATTTGGCGAGGGGACGGTGCTGGATTACGAGGCAGGCGGTCGTCAGGGTCGAATCCAGGTCCAGTTCAGTTCGGGGGCCAAGTGGCTGGCTTTGGGTGTAGTGCAATTACAGCAGTTGCCCTGACATTCAAAAGCAAAAACTGCCAAAATCACTACAAAGCTGTCAAAGCAACGGTCTTTTTTAGGAGAATGGGAGGAGCGTGATGAAAATATGGATGGGTATGCTGCTGGGTGTGGTTTTGTCCTTGTTTGCCCTGCCATTGTGGGCATCCGTCAACATCAATACCGCAGATGTTGCTGCACTGGATAGTTTGCCGGGTATTGGTCCCGCCAAGGCACAGGCTATTGTGGAATATCGCAAGGCGCACGGATCTTTCAAAACTCTCGATGATCTTGCCCGGGTGCGTGGCATTGGCAGCAAGCTGCTGGAAAGATTGCGCCCCTCTCTGGCACTGGATGGGCAGACGACGGCTCTATCGTCCGGCACCGGTTGTTCGGCCGGGAAAGCGGCTTCGCGAAAAAAACCGATACCAGCCGGAGAAGAGCATGCTGTCCGCCGTGGCAGTCGCGGGTATATTCTCGATGGTGGCCCCGACAGTAATGCCTTTCATTACCGGCATTTTTCCCTGCAGGAATCGTCCTGAACCCGCAAACGAGTGGCTATAGCCCCTGGCGGCGTTGTAATAAAATCCGGTGGTATTCTTCCGGATCCTTGCAGAAAGTGATGGCGCCAGGGCGGCGGAAGTGCACCGCATCCAGCCGGAGCAGCCAGAAGCGCAAGGCGGCTATCCGGAGCATGGCAAACCACAGGGGGGCTTCGTCATCCCGCAGCGGACGGGTCGCCACATAAGCCTCCCACAGTGCCACACTGAGAGAAGGATCCAGCTGGCCGTCAGGGCGTGCACACCAGCTGTTCGCGACGACTGCCAGATCATAAAGCCAGGCATCATCGCCTGCGTAATAGAAGTCGATGGTGCCGGAAATCTGTTGTTCTGCGAAGAGCACGTTGTCGGGGAAAAGATCTGCATGAATGACCCCTCCCGGTAATTTTTCCCGCTGAATGAGACTTTGATAAGCCAGTTCATCGATAATTATCTGGTTGTCGGCAGGATCCAGATGCGGCACCAGATGACGGGCGGTCTCCTGCATCCAGGGCAGTCCCGCAGGGTTGGGGTGGCGCTGGGGAAAGTCCTCTCCCGCCAGGTGCATTTGCCCCAGTAATTGCCCCAAAGCGCGAATTTCCGTCAGCGTGGGGGCTCGCCCTTCAATGGACCGGCCCTGAAGGCATTGCACAATGGCGGCAGGTTTGCCGCATAAGCTATTCAGGCTTTTCCCGCTACGGGCGTGCATAGGGCGCGGGCAGGGAATGCCATGGGTGCTCAACCAGTCGGTAAGATCCAGAAAATAGGGGATTTTGGCGGCGGAAAGGCGCTCAAACAGGGTCAGCACAAAACGGCCCTGGTCCGTATCCAGAAAATAATTACTATTTTCGACGCCCGCAGAAATGCCGGTCAGGGAGATCGCTTTTCCCAGATCATAGTCTTCCAGAAATTGCGCGAGCTCCTGATCGGAGACATTGGTATAAACAGACATAGATGCAGTTTTACTCTAACAGGGCTTCACCAGCGAAATATAATCCACTGCGGAACACTCAGGTGCTCCGCAGCGGTTTGCGGAACTTCCGTGAAACGCCCGGTGCCGCCCTTGTCTTCCAGATAGTAGGGCGGGAAGGGTTTGGGTGGAATGACCTTGATCATGTAAACCTTGCCGTTGACCTTGTATTCCTCGATTTTGGATCCGGTCGGTGCCTTGATCTCGGCATTGGGACCGATTTTTTGCGGGGCGAGTTTGGGCAGATGCAGTTTTTGGATGTTTTGTTGTGCCGAATTGGGTAGTGCAGCATCCGTATCTGCCAGGGCAGTGGCGGCGACACCCAGCGCAAGGGCGGCAACCATGGTGGTAATCATGATATGAGTAGACATGGGAACTCCCTGAATATCTAAAGGTTGAGAAGGGCTTCTGTTTCGGCGGCCGATGGGGCAAAACCGCGCTTTTCATAATGGTTGAATATAGCCGATACGACTTCGTCAGGATCATCAATGACGGTAATCAGATTCAGATCTTCAGGGTTGATGGTGCCAAGGCCGAGCATGGCTTCCTGCCACCAGGCAATCAGCCCGTTCCAGAAATCCGAGCCTACCAGAATAATGGGCATGCGCCGGGTTTTGCCGGTTTGCACCAGGGTCAGACATTCGGCCAACTCATCCAGTGTCCCAAAACCGCCGGGCATGACGACATAGGCGACCGCATATTTCATGAACATGACCTTGCGGGAATAAAAGTGCTCAAAGGAAATGGCAATGTCCTGATAAGGATTACTGTGCTGCTCATGGGGAAGCTCAATATTCAGCCCGATGCTGTAGCCGGTGCCGTGGAAAGCCCCCTTGTTAGCCGCTTCCATGATGCCGGGGCCGCCGCCGCTCAAAACCGAAAAGCCCGCATTGGAGAGCTTTTCAGCAATTTCCTGGGTTTTCAGATACCAGGGATTGTCGGGACCCAGGCGGGCGGAACCGAAAATGCTGACACAGGGATCCACGTCCACCAGCTTTTCATAGCCGCGCACAAATTCCGCCATGATCTGGAAGATTTTCCAGGCCTCGCGGGTGAGTCGTCCTTCTCCCCCGTCCCGTAGTTTTTCTTCCTCAAGATGCGCCCGCATGCCTCATTCCCGTGTCAATGATGGAGATTTTCCGTATTATGACGGAAATTCGCTAACAAGTCCCAGATCATGCCCCAAGACCCTCGTATTCTCGTTGACGCCTCCAGTTTCCTGTACCGGGCATTTCATGCCCTGCCGGACTTGCGGGCGCCGGATAATCTGCCTACCGGGGCGGTATTCGGGGTGGCCAACATGCTGCGGCGCCTGGCGAAAGAATATCCCAGTGATGAAATCATTGTGGTTTTTGATGCTCCCGGCGGGACCTTTCGTGACCGGCTTTATCCAGAATACAAGGCCCAGCGTCCAGCCATGCCGGAGGATTTGCGCGCCCAGATTCCGCTCCTGCATGAATGGATCCGGGCAACGGGTCTGCCGCTGGTGCTGGTGCCGGATGTGGAAGCCGATGATGTCATCGGGACACTTGCGGGCTCGGCGCAGTCGGGCCAGCAGGTGATTATCGTGACGGGTGACAAGGATATGGCCCAGTTGGTCAATGATCAGGTCACCCTGCTGGATACCATGAAGGGCGTCAAAACCGACGTAGCCGGCGTATGGGAACGTTATGGCGTGGCCCCGGAACATATCGCCGATTTACTGGCGCTTACGGGTGACAAGGTCGATAACATTCCGGGGGTGCCCGGAGCGGGGCCGAAAACAGCGGCCAAATGGATTCAGCAATATGGCAGTCTGGATGGCGTTCTGGCCCACGCTGATGAAATTGGTGGCAAAATCGGTGAGGCACTGCGGGCCTCTCTGGACTATCTGCCCCTCAGCCTGGATCTGGCCACGATTCGCTGCAATCTCCATCTGCCGGAGCAATCTTATCAACGTGTTCCCGAAAACACCCAAAAATTGCGCAGCCTCGCCCTGCGCCTGGGCTTCCATGCCTGGCTCAAGGAATATCCAGCCGAGCCAGGCACCGAGGATACCGGGGTTTTGGTAAATGAAAGCGCTGCGGGGGGATTGATGCCCATTGATCGCAGCCGTTATCGGGCGATTACGACCCCCGCAGCACTGGAAAACCTGCTGCAAAAGTTGCAGCAGGCGGACTTGGTGGCACTGGACACGGAAACCACGGCATTGGACCCGCTGAATGCCGATCTGGTGGGTATTTCCTGTGCCTGGCAGGAAGGGGATCAGATTGAAGCGGTTTATATTCCGGTAGGACACCGGGATGACTGCACACAGCTGGCGCTGGATCATGTTTTAGCAGCGTTGCGGCCCTGGCTGGAAAATCCGCTGGCCGCCAAGCTGGCCCAAAATGCCAAGTATGACTGGCGGGTGTTCTGGCGTTACGACATTCATCCGGCAGGCTTGTGCCGGGATACCCTGCTGGAAAGTTACATCCTGGACAGCAGCCAGAATAACCACGATCTGGATACTCTGGCGCAGCGCCATCTGCAGCACCAGAACATTACCTACGAAGAAGTCGCGGGCAAAGGCAAATCGGCGCGCAATTTTGCCGACGTGCCCGTAGCCGAGGCCTTACCCTATGCGGCTGAAGATGCGGACGTTTGTTGGCGGATTGATGCTCAACTGTGGCCACGCTATGCCAGTGAGGCGGGCCTGCAGCGCGTCCTGATGGACATTGAAATGCCGCTGGTGCTGGTGCTGGCGCGTATGGAACAGGCCGGTGTACGGGTGGATAAGGAGCAGTTGAAAACCCTCAGCATGGAATTGGGCAGGGATATGGCCGCTTGTGAAGCTCAGGCCTTCGAGGCAGCCGGACAAGCGTTCAATCTCGGCTCACCGAAACAAATCCAGGAAATTCTTTTTGATAAAATGCAGTTGCCGGTCCTGAAAAAAACGCCCGGTGGCCAGCCCTCTACCAGCGAGGATGTGTTGGCCCAGCTGGCGGTTCAGGCGGATCTCCCCCGACTGATTCTGGAATATCGGGGAATGGCCAAGCTGAAAAACACTTATGCAGATGCCCTGCCGGAAATGATCAACCCCCGGACAGGTCGGGTGCATACCCATTTTCAGCAGGCCGTGGCGGCCACCGGACGCTTGTCCTCCAGTGCGCCGAATTTGCAGAATATCCCGGTGCGTACCGAGCAGGGTCGGCGTATCCGGCAGGCATTTGTTGCCGAAGACGGATTTTATCTGCTCAGTGCCGATTACTCACAAATTGAATTGCGCATCATGGCCCACCTTTCTCGGGACGCCCGTCTTTTGCAGGCTTTTGCCGAAGGCCAGGATATTCATGCTGCGACGGCTGCCGAAGTGTTCAATCTGGCTCCGGAGGCGGTGGATAGTGATGCCCGGCGTGCAGCCAAAGCCATCAATTTCGGCTTGATATATGGTCAGACCCCCTATGGCCTCGCCCAGCAGCTAGGTATTGAGCAGAGTGCTGCCCGGGCTTACATGGATCGTTATTTCGAGCGCTATCCGGGGGTGCTTGCTTACATGGAGCAAACCCGCGTTCTGGCAAGACAGCAGGGTTATGTGGAAACCCTTTTCGGCCGCCGTCTGTATGTGCCTGAAATTCGCTCCAGTAATGCGGCGCGGCGCAATTACGCCGAGCGGGCTGCCATCAACGCGCCCATGCAGGGTACGGCGGCTGATCTGATCAAAAAAGCCATGATTGCCGTAGATGCCTGGTTGCAGGAAAACCCGGCCTGGGGTCGAATGATTTTGCAGGTGCACGATGAGTTGATACTTGAGGTGCCTGAGAGTGGTCTTGAAGCTGCCCGTGCCGCCCTCAAGGAACGTATGGAAGGCGTGGCAGAGTTGGCAGTTCCCCTACTGGTGGGCCTCGGGGTGGGAAAGCATTGGGATGCTGCGCACGGCTAGCCTTTGCCGGGCGTGGCGCCAGTACTGAAGCGGAACATTTTCATGACGGCGTTGTTATCCAGTTGCTCGCCGTTGAGTGCCATGGCAAGCAGCTCGCCACCCAGTACCTGGGGAGCGATGATCATATCCGGCTGGACCCGGCGCACCCGGCCAAGATTTTTACTGTCATTGACTGCGGCAACGGTTTTGGCGGAGCCTTCCATTTCCTTGACCGCAAGCACCACGAAGGCGTTTTCTGAATCATCTGCGCGCAGGGCGAGAACCGCCAGAGCCTGCTCGGCACCGGCACTGCGTAATATATCGGTGTCACTGG
>NZ_JBYCKP010000437.1:0-1053 GCF_057473445.1 Acidithiobacillus sp. TH-A36
TTACGGTGGCCTCGGGTGGCACCGTACCGGACAGCTGGTCGGACTTTTTTCCGTGGAATTGCTTTGAAACCGTCGCCGTCAGTCTCGGCGGAGGACCCTTCATCAACGTCTCGCCGTATTTGTTTTATTTGCGGGAGTTCTACACCAATCCGGGTTATCTGCCGGGGGGTGGCGGCTCGGCGTATCCCTATGTGGAGAACGTGGCTTGGTCGGTGCCGTCGACACCGCAAGCGACCGTTGGCAGTACCGTGGAGAACGTGCTCCGCTTCGGGATTCGCGTCCCGCTCCAAATCGAGGACAACAGTACGCGCGGGATCATACCCGTGGGCAGCTCGAAGTACACCTGTAAGATCCGCATGACCTTGGCGGCGAACCTGTACGGCGACGACCAATTTTTGAACCCAGTCGTCGGCGGCACGGACGTCTCGGTCGCGATTGGCACCAGCGTTGCGGGCACGATTACACCGGAGATCAGCTACTATACGACGCCCATCAGCGGCAACAAAGTGCAGAACCCGATCATCCAGTACGTCATGAACATTCAGCAAGCGGTCACGAAGCCGAACGCTGCGGGCAGTAAGACCCCGATCCCGTTCAAGGATCCGTATCTCTTCAACCGTTTTACGATTCTCTGGGAAAACGGCAATGGGAACCCGTCCACCAGCGAAGTGGAGAGCATTGAGCTCGACCTGATGCCCAGCTATCCGCAGTACATCTACGACACGCCAGGGGGCATTCAGGCCTATCTCAACCGCATGGCGAAGCTGTACAAGGGATACTTGCCGGAAGGCACCTTCGTGTTCGATCTCATCTCGGGTAACGACCCGACGCGGCCCAACGGCACGCAGCAGATTGACGGGGAACTGTATCAGACCTTGCAGGCCCAGCTGGCGGTCGCACAGGGCACGAACGTGTCCTCTCCAGCCAAGATCGTCTCGTTCGTTGAGGCCGAATCTGCGGTTGGATTTTAAGGAGGCATGACCATGACGACGGTCCGAGACATCCAAAACGCCGCGAAACGGGCCGGCAACGCCGGTTCCGGGGGCGGCGAAA
>NZ_JBYCKP010000438.1:0-1998 GCF_057473445.1 Acidithiobacillus sp. TH-A36
CACGGATCAAGGTGGCGATGCAGTCAGTTATGATCCTTCCAATCATTGTGTTTATGTATCCATGGGAAAGACCAATGCCGGTGGCGTGGTCATCAATGCGGATACGAACGCACTCGTCAAGGTGGTTCGTGACGGTCTTGTCCGTCCATATGGTATGGCTTTTGACCATCAATACGTTTATTGGACATCCAATAAACTGGAGCATTCGGCGGGCGCGGGCAATAATACTGTACCTGAAAAAAAGTCCAGAATTTTTGTTGTCAATAAGGCTGACTGGAAGGTGGTTAATGTCTTTGATACGGTAGGTTCTGGTGCTGATGGCATCTGGGTGGACCAGAAATTGGGACGTCTTTATGTGGCCATGGATGACAGTAACTGGATTGATGTGTATACCCTGGGAAAAGCACCCAAATTTGTCGGGAAAATTTCCTTGTATCCGGAAACTGGTCATGGTCCTGATCTGGGTGTGTTGCTCAGTGCCCGGCATTTGTTGTACATGCCGGATGATTCCTGGGAAGAAAAAATCAATTTTCTGAACGGGCAAATTGAAGACAAGACCAATGTTGCTCCTTACTTTCTGGTCTCAGCGACAAAGCATCATCCTGATACCAAGGGACAAATTGTTGATCCGGAAAACCATACACTTTGGGTGGGCACTACGGGTTCCCGGATTTTTGTCTTTAATGCGGGCAATTTGAAAGTGGTCAAGCAGTTGCCTGCGCGGGCCGGTATTGATCAGGTTGCCTATGATCCGGCCTATCATTTGGTTTATGCCTTTGAAAGTAATGCCAAAGGCTTCAATGTCTATAATGCCCGAACCATGAAGCCGGTTACTTTTGTCTCTACCGGTTATGGCAAGACCCATACTGGAGCGGTAGACCCCGGTAACCACAAGATTTTTGTTTATGTGGGCGAGGCGCATGCGGTTTATGTGTATCAGCCTGTCCATGATTGAGGGATAGACTTCCGGTTGCTACTCATAGCTATAATTCACGACTTGCCATAAGCAGGTCGTTTTTTAACCAAGCAACCGGACATTTTATAAAAAGGGTTTCATCGATGCACGGATCAGATAGCTTACCCTGGCCACGCAGTGTCAAGTGGCTCCATATATTTTTAGCGCTGTTCATCACCTTTCAGTTGATGAGCGAGCTGGACATGAAAGCCATCTGGAAACATGTAGGTATTTCAGCGTTTCGGCACTTTCTGTTTGTATCCCATATGTGGGTGGGGATGGCCAGTACCCTGGTGATCATCCTGTTCTGGCTGGTTGTTGCCGGGAACGCTCAATTACGTGCCCATCTGTTTCCCTATCATGGGGTTTATCTGCAGCGTATTGGCAAAGATATTCAGGGTGCGACACGCGGTATTTTCCCCCCGGCGGGTATGCGTGGCGGATTGCCGGGCCTGGTCCATGGTTTGGGTCTTCTGGCCATTTCCACCATGGGGGCTTCGGGGGTGGTGATGTTTGTGATGATTTATGCGGCTGGCGGCGTCAGGCCCGGCGATGCTTATGGCATTCCCCATGCCATCCATTCCCTGATTGCCAATCTGGTATGGGCTTACTGGTGGGGTCATATTGCCATGGCTCTGCTGCATGCATTGCGTACCCCACGGATTTTGCGAATATTTATTCCCTAATTTTGGGCTAATACCGGAGCGGTATAGTGCGTAAACGGAAGGGGTCAATGGGATCCATCCATCATTTAACGCAGGTAACAGGAGCAAAATCATGAAGATATCTATACGGCTGGTGGGCGGTATTGTGGGCGGGGTGTTATTGCTGTCTGCTTTTGGTGCTTATGCTTTTACCGGCCAGGAATTGGCTGGAAAAGCGAAGATCAGTATTGCCCAGGCACGCGCTACGGCTTTACGGACTTATCCCGGTAACATCACCGATCAGGAGCTGGAGAAAGAAAAAGGCGGCAGTGGCTTACGATATTCTTTCGTGATCAAAAAAGGGCATGTCAGTCATGAAGTCGGTGTTGATGCCATGAC
>NZ_JBYCKP010000439.1:0-2627 GCF_057473445.1 Acidithiobacillus sp. TH-A36
CCTGCATTTTTGCCGTAGCAGGCAGTGCTTATGCAGACAATATTCCCCTTAGTTCGACACAGGAATCCCTGTTGCAGACAGCCGCAGAGGCTTTTTCACAAGGTAATTACAGGCCAGCTGCAGAGGCCCTTCCCGCACTGGAAAATACGTATATGGGTTCCTGGGTAGGCTACTGGTCTTTACAACCCCGCCTTAACACCTTGACCCAGGAGCAGTATCTCCAATATTCCGCGCGTTTTCCCGATGGTGTTGCCCACCATCTGCTGCGTCGGCAATGGTTGATCCAACTGGCGCATCGTCAGGACTGGAATAACTTCACCAGCGTCTATCAATCCGGGCAAAAGCCGGATCTCATCCAGTTACGCTGTGATGCCCTGCGTGATCCCGCCTTAGAAAATGAAAATGTGGTTTCTCCCTTTTTTCTGTGGAGTAGCGCACCAGCCAATAATCATTCGTGTAATGCCATGGCCCGCGACGGCCTGCAGCAAGGTCTGATTACCCAGGATCAACTCTGGCAGCGACTGCAGCAGATGTTTGAAGCATCGGCTTTTTCTGCAGCGCGCCATTTTGCGCCTTACCTGAATGGTCAGGCTGGAACAGAGCTGACTGCCACCATTGATCACCCCGATAGCTGGATACAAACGCATATCCAGCAAAACGGCACGGGATCATGGTCCGGGACGCAAACCCGTCTTCTTGAACTTGCCTTGTTGCGTCTGGCAACCATTCATCCCCTGCAGACTGTACAATTTGTGCAGCAAATCCATACCCTCAATGCAGCACAAAAAGCACGGGTACTGTATAACTGCGCTTTTCAGGCTACCCAGACTTTTCGTCCCGAATCCGGAAGCTGGTATCAGTTGGCCTATAACACCGACCCACAGTTTCATCCCCAGCCGGAAATGCTGGCCTGGATGGTACGGACTGCTATTCGGGTGGGACGCTGGACCATGGTGAACGATGCCGTCACCCTCATGAATCCTCCACAAAGCCAGCAACGGCAGTGGCAGTTCTGGAAGGCCGTAGCCATGCTGCAGCTGGGGCATACGGTGCAGGCGAAAGCAGAACTCGGCACCCTCGCTTCCCCCTGGACCTATTATGGGCAGTTAGCCATGGCAGCGTTGGGACAGTCCCTGGATCTCAATACGAATACCGCCGCTGAACCAGAAGATGTTGCCCTACCCGTGTTGCAAGAAACCGCGTCTGAGCGGGCGGCCATCAAGCTCTATCAACTGGGCTTGTATTATGATGCCTTGAGTGAGTGGGATCATGACCTGAGTACCCTCTCCACTCCCGGCCAGATCAAGGCGACAGCCCGTATGGCTTTTCAGCAACAGGCGTGGTTACTGGGCATTCATGCCAGCAGCCTGATCCCCCATGGCGGTGACTGGCGTCAGGGCTATGTCCTCCCCTATGCTCAGGAAATCAGCGGTGCGGCCAACCAGACGGGATTGCGCCGGGCTTTTCTGGCGGGCCTCATTCGCCAGGAATCGGGGTTTGCTTTTGGAATCCGTTCGGATGTTGGCGCGCAGGGACTGATGCAGGTCATGCCCACCACTGCTGAATGGTTGCAATCACACATTCCCGCCGCCGCGAATGCCGATCTGCACAGCATCCGGGGAAATCTGGTGCTGGGTTCCAATTATCTCAGCCTGCAACAGCAAAGTTTTGGCGGATCAGAGTTACTCGCCGCAGCCGCGTACAATGCCGGTCCGGGAGCACCCAAGCGCTGGCTGAGTCGCTGGGATGGTCCCACCCAAGGACCCTGGGCGGGTCCTATTTTTACTGCCAACATTCCCTACCGTCAAACACGGCATTATGTTCAGAGTGTACTGACCAATACCATTATTTATGCAGCCATACTGGATCGCCAGGCTCAGAACATCTGGCCGCAATGGCAGTTAAAACCAACGACGCCCGGTGAACACTGATAATCAATCATCACAAAGAATGGGTTTATAATGCGCTACCCCATCCAGAATTTCTCAGCTGGCATAGGCTGTGCCTTAGCAAAACCCTGTAATACATTTACGCCAATGCAAAACTTCATTCTGGGTTTTCAGCTTATCCAGGGGAAATCCTGGGAAATAGCCTGCCTTTGATCGCTGGGAAGCGGTTCCAGACAAGCCAATAAAGTTGCCTTTCCGAAGCCATCCGGGGGTCAGCAGGAAATTCCTGCCCTCCCCACTGCTCCCAGTTTTCGTCTTCCCAACTTGGCTGATCTTTGGGAAGCCGTCTCAATTCATCAATAGCCTGGTAGCGGACAATAGCTGCTGCCCAAGCCATGGGAGCGCCCCAGCCCACCTGGCATTCTCCCGCCTTTAACCAGATTTTCACAAACGCATCCTGTAAATAATCGGCCGCACGGCCCTGCTCTCTTAAAATACGCAAAGCCACGGGAAACAGATGCGCAGCCGTAGCATCGTAAAAATTACGGAAGACTTGCTGATCAACAAGCGCCACTTTCCGCAGGAGTTTTCCCGGTTCGGTGACTTCAGGCACCGGTTATTACCGTAACCTGATAAACAAAAATTTACATTTTACATCTCGATTCATGGGACAACACACCTTAATCTGTATTTCACAGGCAAAAGCATAGCGCAAAAATCTTGTCCTGTACCATGTAG
>NZ_JBYCKP010000440.1:0-2441 GCF_057473445.1 Acidithiobacillus sp. TH-A36
ACCATCATTAAGCTCGATTTGCAGCCAAATGCTATAGATGATACGCAAATCACTGTTATCAAGCCTTCATGGATGATAGGTAATGTAAAATCAAAAATACACTATAGTTCTCATGAAGATGTATAGAGGTGCTATGATTGTGCAGGCAATAAATAGGTTGCATTATACTTTTTAGCGCTGGTTTTTATTGTACAAATCAAAAAAAATACTGGATTGTCATATAAATATCTTAGCCATTACAGGGGATAGATAATGCTACACTGGATTTTACACAGTCCGACGGGATTTACTGTTTTATTGATGATAGGATTTATGATAATAATAGCCATATATATTTTACCAGTGTTATTGGCTTGGAGCTTGAAAAGTCCTTTCTTCCTGGGCATCACCACACTGGATTTGCTGTTAGGCTGGACAATTATTGGCTGGATTGTAGCCTTGGTCTGGGCGCTGGTCTCTGGAAACGGTGAATTATTTGATGAAGAAAACCCATAAAGAATCTGATCACTCTCTTCCGTTTTTTATAACAGGGTTTGTGACATGCCAACGAAAAGAGTGGCGGTTCTTACTGGACTCAAAAATCCGTTCAATATGCGTGTGGCCCTGATGACCAATCCAGAATAACCAGAATGCCGCGAATAGACCTACCACGAGGAGTTTCAATATACACTTGAGCACAAAACTTACTCATCTCTTGCGATCTTTCGCTGATTGTTGCCACCAATAAACGGCTTTGTGCCTATTCGGCGGCACACCCTCGCCGAAGTTATAGGCGAAGGCCAAATGAAAAGCCCCATTGGCATTCCCGGCATGGGCCGACTTACGAAACCAGGCATCTGCCTTTTGCCAGTTTTCTGGAACATTTTTACCATGCAAGTAGTCCACACCCAAGGCATTTTCTGCTGCAGGATCTCCAGCTCGCGCACATTTTTCAATTTCACGCAAAGGCATTCCCGCTACAGATTCCGGCAGTTCCATCTCATGTATTCGGAATGCAGGCACTTTGTGCACCAGTAACTCATCTGCAATTGCTACACCGGATGTCCAGCTTAACCCGATGACCCAAAAAAGGTAAAAAATAAATTTGCGATATAATAATGGATACATATCAGCTTCCTGACATCTGAAAATGCCCCGTAACGTGGAGCTGAATCCGTTCAAAACAGCAACGAACTCCCGGCAGATGCCTGATTCCAAGAGGCCTTTGGAGTATTCGCCAACAACATCATCATCTGCTGCTCGTGTTCAGACACCGCGAGCTGGTCTTTGGGGTGTGTCTGGCAACTCTTGATTAAATGGGCAACTTGGGATTTTCGGTTTTCTCCGGATGTTTCCAGCGTACCGACAGCGTCTCATGACCAGATAAAGGACCTGCCGAGACAGCCGTTGCAGGAGATTTATGCACCGGTGTCAGCCGCTCCGTTCCCGGCAAAAGTCCATGAATCATCATCACGGGTTCCGGAAAATTGAATGCCGGGTTGATGAAAGGACCGAAAGAGACGCGCATAAGCTGATTCATTTGCGCGATCTGCTGATCCATTGCCACCTGCATGGAGCGCATCTGCCACAAACTCTGATTGATCAGCGCTTGCCCCTGTACTGGAGAGAGATGGCCGGCGGTCACCTGCAAATGTCCGGGAACACCCTGCGCCCCCCAAGTGAATGTTTGTACCCGGATGATGCCACCGGGAATATGAATGGTCCTGCTCTGCGCAGAAACGGGAATCGAATGACCATCCACTGAAACATAGGTCGTCGCCGCATGGGCGATGGGCAAGGCCATTGTCGCGCCGAGAAGGGGTAAGCTCGCCAGGGCAAGCCACCGGCGTTTCGAGAGAGGGTTTCTTTTCATGGCTATCCTCCTTACTGGAAAAAACCCTGAGATCAAAACAATCGGAAGGAAGTTTTCCTCCGCCTGAAAAGACCGGAATTTTTACCCGAAAGTTCCCGGCACATCGTGCCAATTTTGACGGAACACTGACTGCTCCATGTTCTGCATCAGGATTTGTATCTCTGGAACGGGCAGAGTCTGGTCCTGAATGAAAGTGACAAAGCCCTCCAGACAACAGCTGTTTTGAGCTTTTTTATGAACAAGCAGGCAACTTCATCCACGCCGCCGTTTCGGGCAGATAATGCGCGAGTCCCTCCAATACTCCCGCGCTGTAGTTCCCGTTCATGCCCAGAAATCCTCCATGGGCAATATAAAGGGTGTCCGCCAGATCCGACGCTGCAGCCATGCGTATTGCCTCTTCCTGGACCCCCTGATGGGCGTTGGCTACCAGCACGGAGTGAATATGGCTGCCTAAAACCTCCAGATCGTTACCCGAATCACCGGCAAAAACCGTGCGCTCGTTGGGATACTCACGCTGTTGACCGAGAAATTCTACGGCATGGAGCTTGCTGGCGCTGCTGGGCAGAATATCCAACAAACCCGTATCGGT
>NZ_JBYCKP010000441.1:0-3911 GCF_057473445.1 Acidithiobacillus sp. TH-A36
CAGGAGGCGACGCCGTTTTCAGAAAATCCCGAGGCGTTGTGCATCGGGTGATACCACTGTCCGTCAATTTCATAGGGCTGATTATAGGCAGCATTCAGGTCAGGAGACGGAGCATAACAGGACTGCCCGGTTGAATAGGCGGAATTGGTCAAGGCAGATCCATAGCCGTTGCCTGAAGAAGCATGCATCTGGCCGGGCATGCTGGCACAGCCAGCCAGGGCCGCAACAGCCAGGGTAAAAGTCCCCAATCGGAAAAACGGGAATGCCTGCTTCAAGCGCATGGAAATGCATGACCTCTATAGTGTCGTTTCTGCCAGTATAGGGCAGAGTCTTCAGAAAGTTCAAGTTTGGCATTGGGTTGCCAAACTTTTCTCATGTTCATATAGAACAATATTTCAAATCCTGCCGTATTCCCGGAACTTTTTATCAGCACCGCCGTCTGATCCATGTTAAAACTCCATCAGAGTTCGCCATGAATACTTTTACCAGCAGACGGTGCCCAGGTCATGACTGAGACTTCCGTCAAAATATTACCTTCGGGGCGGGCGCGCTGGTTGATTGTTATTCTTCTGCTCGGTTTTGCAGCCGTTCTTGCCCGGGATTTGCGTTTGCAGCTATTGGAGCATCAAACCTTAAGATCTCAGGGGCGCATGCGTTATTTGCGGACCTTACCGCTGCCCAGTGAGCGTGGCGTAATTACGGCCCGAAATGGCGAACCTTTAGCGGTCAATGTCAAAGCCGTCACTATCTGGGCCGACCCGGCCATTCTGGATAAACATCAAAATCATTGGGGCGCCATTGCTCAGGTTTTACATCTGAGTCCTGCCAGTTTTGCCGAAAGGGTTGCCGGAGGTGGGGCAGATTATGCCTATATTCTCCGGCAGGTTCCCCCCGCATTGGGAAAAAAGCTGGATGCACTGCAGGTTCCGGGTATTTATGTGCAAAACACCAGCCGCAGTTATTATCCGCTGGGTGCCGTCACTGCCCCCCTGTTAGGTATGGTCAACCTCCAGCATCAGGGAGGGACCGGACTGGAGCTGGGCTACAATCAGTGGTTGGCGGCGTATCCCGGCAAGGAACGGGTTTTGGAAGATGGTCATGGACAAATTGTGCATGTAGATAAAATTTTGCGTCTTCCCCGCGCCGGACATGCCTTGCAGCTCACCATCAATCCACAAATCCAGTATTGGGCCTATATGACCTTGCTGGCTGCCCAGCGTCATTTCGGGGCAAGTAACGGTTCGGCGGTGGTCATGGATGTGCGTACCGGACAGGTGCTCGCGATGGCCAGTGTTCCCAGTTGCAATCCCAATAATATCGGGAGTTGCAGCAATCCCATGGATTATGTGGATAACGCCGTCCATCAGGCTTTTGAGCCGGGATCGGTCATTAAACCTTTTGCCATTGCCGCCGCACTGGCTACGCATAGTGTGCGCCCAACGGCCCGTTTCAACGTGTCTCATCCCCTCTGGGTGGGGGGGTATCCGATTACCGATGACGTTACCCATCACATTTTGAATATTGAGCACATTCTCAAGTATTCCAGTTGTATTGGCACCGCCAAAATAGCTCTGAAGACGCCGCGTCGAGATATATATGCCATGTATCGGGCGGTGGGTTTTGGTGATGTTCCCCAGGTCGCTTTGCCAGGGACGACTTCGGGCGTTTTGCCCGCCTGGGAAGGTTGGGGAAAAGCACGCCACGCGACAATCTCTATTGGTTATGGAATATCTGTGACTACCCTGCAATTGGCAGATGCTTATGCGGCCATCGCCAATGGGGGCTTTCATATTCGTCCCGTGCTGGTAAAAGGGGAGCCCTTAGTCAAACGGCGGGTCATGCCTTTTTGGGTGGCCAACGATTTGCGACGCTGGTTGCGCAGTGTGGCAGAGCCCAATGGCACCGGTATTCTTGCGGCAATTCCCGGTTATGCAGTAGCAGGTAAAACCGGTACGGCAGATTTAGCCAACGGCAAGGATGGTTTTTTTCATCATCGCACCAATGCGACTTTTGTGGGCTTTGCTCCGGGACGTGATCCGCAACTGGTGATGGCGGTCACCCTGCGCGACAGCGATAAATTCTGGAATTTCGGGGGGGTCGAGGCGGCCCCAGTATTCCGGGTAACCATGGAGCATGCCTTGGAGCAACTGAATATTGGCCCGGAATGGTGTGGCAAATCGGTGTGTCGTCTGCGGGCGCCAAATATTACCACCGCACAGGCGGAAATCTGGTCGGAGGGCGGCGGAAACTAAGTGCCCTGCTGTTTGGCCAGCTTATGTAATTCTTCCACCCAGTTCTGCAATTTACGTAAATCGTTTCTGACCAGAATTCCCATGATCAGGCAGGAAAAAATCAGGACCCCCAACGCCGTCCACCACAAAAATGTAGGCATCCCAAAAATCAGGTTGACCAGAAACACTCCGGCAACTGGACCAAAAAGAAATACCGAAAGTAGCCATTCGCGCTGCAACACTTCACGAATGGCCGATTTCCGCAGAATTTGCGGATGCAAGGCAATATTGGCATCAGCCAGACGCACTGCCACGATATGCCCCTGCCGGACCAGCAAATCGGCATCAGATCCGCTTGGTAATGGCTCCATGCTTTGGCAAATGAGTGGGGTAACCGGAACGCCTTCCTCCTGCGGATGAAACTGATAGCTGCGAATGCTGCCCTCGCCCGAACTGAGAATGATGCCTGGCAGGGCGAGAGGGTGCTTGCAGAGGGTTTTCCCACCCTCAAGGTGCCCGCCGATATGTTCGATGGCGGGCATTGCGGACGGGGTATTCATCGCTGCTAAAGGCATAGACCTAGCGTGGTGTGCAGGTGTAACCCGCTGGACAGGCCGGAGGCTGTTGATACTGGGGTGCCGTTGGATTGCACACATAACCGGCCGGACAGGGGACGCTGCCCTGGGGCGCTGCGTAATAGCCGGGTTGCGGGGCAGGTGCTTGCTGTTGCTGATTGGAAAGACCATATCCGGCCAATCCACCCAGGCCTGCGCCAATGGCAGCACCCGCGAGCGGTGAACCGGTCTGGTTGCCAATGACTGCGCCAGCTACGGCGCCGAGCAGGGAGCCACCAGCTGTATTGGCCGTGGTGCCATTGCTGGCATAAGGATTGTTCGCACAACCCGCAAGGATCAGGGGGAAAGTAGCCGCTATCAACCATTTAGCAGTTTTCATGAGTGTTCAGCTCCTCTAAGCGTTTAATCATAATAGGCCGAGTTCACAGTATGGGACAAAGTTACATGGTTGTGCCACTGTAGCCAAGTACCTACAGCAGGAGTCTGATGAAAAGCGGGGCATCGTAGATGGAGCATTGTTCCCCGGAATTTTCGGGTATATTGTACATCAAACAATCATTCTGATTAATGTCCGCTGTTTTTGGAGGGAATTTATGTCTTTTTCGTCACGCCTTGCGACTGTGTCTGTGGTTTTGGCTCTGGGGCTGAGCGGTTGTACGGCCAGTTGGGCGCCACAAGTCAATCCGGTGCCTTATTATACTTACTATCCGGCTTCGCTGGCGGTGGTCACGGCAGCTGCAGAAAAGGCTTTGCCCCAGGCAGGCATGCAATTTACCGGAGCTAAACAAATCAGCCCGACCACCGTGGAAGTCCACGGCTATGATTCTGAGGGTAATGCTGTCCTTATTAATCTCACATCCAAGGGCGCTGCAGTTACCAAATTTTCAGCACGCATTGGCCTCTATGGACATCTTCAGGAAGTTCAGCAAATAGAACACTGGATGGGGCGCTACGTAGGACAAGCTATTAGCAGTAAATAGTATACATTTGTTTTTATTTCAGAAATAAAAAACGGCGGTTTCCCGCCGTATAGTGCTTGTTCCTAAGGTTTTACCAGATAGCTTCAGTCACCCGTCACCGGACGCCGTTCACCATCACCATAGAA
>NZ_JBYCKP010000442.1:0-7352 GCF_057473445.1 Acidithiobacillus sp. TH-A36
ATGGCCTGCGTGAACTGAAAATCCTCTCAGGCAGTCGTGATGCCCTGATTGAACAGGGAGCCTCTAAAGCTTTTTATATGCATGGTACCGGTCACTGGTTGGGCCTGGATGTGCACGATGTGGGACATTATCGCAATAAAGACAAGACCTCGCGCAAACTGGAACCGGGAATGGTATTGACGGTAGAGCCGGGTCTGTACTTTGCTCCAGCGAATCTTTCGGTACCGGAAAGGTGGCGGGGAATCGGCATCCGGATCGAAGACGATGTGGTGGTAACAGCGGCCGACCCCGAGATTCTTTCGCAAAATGTCCCTAAAAAAGTGGCAGACATTGAGGCAACGATGGCTGCGGGGCCGGCCTGAACGGAAGTGTTCAGATGCCGCTGGTACTGGGTTTGCTGGAATGCACAAAACGCAAGCGGGCTTTTCGAACACCAAAGTCCATTGCTTGCTGGACGCTGCCCATCAGAATATCGGCGGCCATGTGGTAACGGGGATTCATGGTGTCCCATACGATGCCATGAATGATTTTTCCCGAAGAGAGAACGATGTTGATTTGTTCTCCACAGCGATTGCTGCCATTGCTGCGAAAGAAAAGATCAGGCGACAGGGCGATCTGATCAGGCCGGGTGGGTCCGCAGGCTGACATGCCAGGATTGCTGTTGGTCTGGCTGGGTAAAGCGTTATATGCCGTAACCCGGCGCAAATAAAAAACTTGATGGTGAATGATGAGGGCGCCATCCCCTTGCCCAGTAGTAGATTCATTGCGGGTGTTACTACCTTGATCACTGGTTTTTTCCAGGGAGCCAGATCCAGAAGGGTTCACGACGATGGCTGTTTGCGGAGTGAGTTGAGTGAGCATCCCGGCTGGCAATCCTGAAGAATTAAATGCCAGCGCATTCGGTAATAATAAAGCCATCAGGGCAACGCCCATTCCTGCAGACAGACTTTTAATCATAGGGTTCTCCCGCTTTGAGCTGGCATTCTGGAGCCGGTTCCCAGTCGAAACACAGACGGGCGTTGTTCTCAAATCATGAAAAGGAACAATATTTTATAAAAAATCTGGAAAAAATCAAGGAGATAAATTAAATTTATTAAAAACAATCGGTTGCGATTGCATCCGAGCTTGTGCGTGGTGTTGTGCTGCCTTTATTGTCAGATAAATTGAAAAATAATAGTACCCATTGTGACGTGGATGCTGGCGTATGGTTATTTTTTTAGTTATGATTCATCTGCTCGTTTTCCAACCCAACAAAGGAGACTGCTATGAGCAAGTTTACCACAGCTTTGAAAGTGACTGCGCTGATTTTGCCCTTGGGCCTGGCCGGTTGCGCTACCAGTTCTGACCTCGCTAAGGTTTCTGCCAAGGCTGATGCCGCGCAGTCCACCGCCAACGAGGCTCTTGCCAAGGCCAATGCCGCACAGGGCACTGCTACTGACGCTTTGAGCAAGGCTAATGCCGCACAGAGCACGGCTGATCAGGCCATGAGCACTGCCAATGCTGCCAACCAGAAGGCTGAAGAAGCCAATGAGAAGGTAGAGCGCATGTTCAAAAAGGCGATGATGAAGTAATTTTATCGTCGTACTGGATGTGCAAAGGCCCCGCCGGTTTCCGGCGGGGCCTTTGGTTTTTGGTGCTTACATGAGGCTATAGAAAGTTTGGTGTGGTCTTGAGGTTATGTCATCGTTTTGTCATTAAAGCTTCATCATGTTGTCACATTACATGTCTAGACTTCTTGTTTCCAGTTAATAGAAGCTCTACCAGAGGACATGAAAATGACAGCAAAAAACACCTATCGTGTGACAGGAAGCCTTTTGCTCGCACTATGTGCGCTGCACTCCGATACCTCCATCGCGGATGCGATTACCGCCTCCACCCGTAGCGTAGGGGATGACAGTTCCGTGAATGTTGGTGAGGTCTCCAAAGCAGACAATACTTCCATTTATGTCGCCCCAAAATCAGCGGTACCCAGTCAGCGCCAGATCTTCCGCTCTGGACTGGCAGAGAAGGTCATCGGCAAAAAACAGATTGAAGCGGCTGGTCCCGGAGCGTCAGGTAATGACATGCTGAGTATGGCACCCGGGGTGAATGTGATCAGCGGCTATACGGCAACGGGTGGTGGCAAGACCCAGATTAGTATCAATGGGGTCAAGCAGGGCTGGCATATACCTGGAGGGGCCATTGATGATGGCAGTATCGCAACGACTTTTGATGGCGTACCCATGGCCAACGTTGCCACGGGATTATGGGCTTCCCCCGATGTGAACCAATCTTCACTGATCAGCGGAATTCGGCTTATCTACGGTCCCGGTAATCCTGCCAGTCGCTGGTACAACAGTATTGGGGGTACCATCAACTATATTCCGCTGCAACCGACCAAAAAAGCCGGTGCAACAATCGGGATGACCTATGGGAGCTATGATTTCAAAAATATCCACTTTGCCATCAATACCGGCGAGCATGATGGTTTTGCTGCGGTCATCGGTGGGGGTTCGAGTTCCGGTAATAGTTATCTGAGTTCTCCAGCGGGTTCCATTGTCCGGCCGTTTGGCAGCAGCAATATGTCGAGTTACAGCTATGCCTGGTATTTCAAGGGAATTAAATCTTTTACAAACGGTAATGTCAGTCTGGGTGCCTATCTGGCAAAGGGACAATCCTATAAGCCTTTTATGCAGCTGTTGTCGCCGATTGAAGGCATTACTATAAATGGTCAAGATGCCGACAAAAAACCAATTCCAGGCCCGCTGTACAGTCAGCAAACGTCCGGTTTTTATCGTGCGTTACCGTACAAGGATGACAGCAATACCGTATGGATGCTTTATCAGAAAACGAATGTGAATATTGGCGCGGGTACTGAGCTTCATAACATGGTCTGGTTTCGTCATGGGGATAGATTGCATTACCAGATCAGTCGATTTTTCCCTGAAGACTATGAATATTATACGCCACATACCAATGCCTATGGTGATAAGCTGAGCTTTGTTACGCATTTGCCGTGGAATGAGTTGGAGTATGGTGGTTATTTTATCAATGAACGATATACCGTAGAAAATAACAATTTTCCTTATGGTACCTATGACCCGGCGGCTACGTTCAAGCAAACCTATTTATATAAAACATTTGATTCAACGGCATTGGCCGCTTATCTGCAAGATCGCATCTCGCCCATTGAATCTCTGGATATCACCCCCGGGGTTCGTGTCGTAGGTTACCAAACCCGTTATACCCCCAATATGTGTGCAGAATCACCGGCAGCCTGTGTACTGGATCCAAAAGGCGCAGACTCCAGTCTTCCCGCTTCCTCGAAAAGCTATGAACAGGTGGAACCCTCTTTGGCAATCAACTGGCGTCCAACCCGACATCTCGCATTATTTGCCAGCTATGCGGTCGCTTATAAAACTCCGGGTGCTGCAGATGATGGTGGTGGGGTATTTCAAAGTATCCCGACCAGTGCCTTGAGTCTGGAAAAGGGTCAGGAGTATCAGGCGGGCATGAAATTCCATGTCAAAGAAGCACCGTATCTTCATAACTTTCTCGCTAGTGTGAACTGGTATTTCCTGCATTTTTCAAATCAGTTTATTCCCATTACTTTGCCAGATAATTCGGTGATCAATGCTCAGGGAACATCCGATTATGACGGCGTCAACATCTCTCTGGAAGATGACCCTGTTTATTGGCTACACCTGTTTACCAATCTGAGTTTTGAAAAGGCACAATTTACTAACTACTCCATTCAGGGAGGGAAGAGCTATAATGGTCTGCCCCTGCCCTATGTCCCCTCCCAAACCGCCAATGTCGGGTTCTATACGCAGAACTACGTCGCCGGCGTGGATCTGGAACCACGGTTGTGGATGACCTATACCGGCCCGCAGGCGGTATTTAACTCCATCACCAACGCCCCCTCACCAGATATCAAAATGCCTGCTTTTACCCTGGTTAATTTTTCATTAGGTGCGAAATTACCGGTGCATTTCATGGGTCTGAATTATCTCAGCAGTAAATTGGATATCATGAATCTGCTTGGGAACAAATACAATCGTTATGTTCAGATAGATAGCGGAAGTTCTGGCCAATTTGGTCCCTTGGGGGCAGGTGCACTGGTGGGGTATGCCGGGGCACCAAGGCTGGTTTACTTCAGCGTTTCGGCAAAGTTCTAGATATTTACTACGCAGGGTGAGCCAAAGTCCCATTATCTGGATCATTGGCAACCCTGTACTTATCTGCACGGTCAATTATTGCTGATTATTACCTCGTGGAGACTTTTATGACAAAGACCATATATCGACGTGATTTCATGAAGCAACTGCTTGGAATCACTGCTGGAATCATCACTGCACCCTACCTCATGACCTCGGCAAAAGCAGCCGGTACCACATCCTATAATCAATTACGTAATAATATTGATCATATAGTAGTCATTTTTCAGGAAAATAGAAGCTTTGATCATTATTTCGGAACCTATCGTTCACCAAATGGTGCAAAAGTTCTGAACCTTTTGAATGCCCAAGGTGAAGTGGATCCAAGATTTACCGGGTTACAGAAAGATATATCTGGGACCCCCTATCAAACTTTGCCATTGCCAAATGATGTTCCCGGTTTTCAAAATGTGACTTTGATGAACAAACCTTTTCATCTGGAGCCATACATTCCATCTGATTCTGGGGTACGCTGGGATCCTACCCATCATTTTTTTCGCATGCGGGCAGAAATCAATAACGGGAAAATGGACCGTTTTGTCGCCCTGGCGCTCGGGCAGAAAAATGTACATCTGTCCCACAAAGATTTGGAGACCTTTTCTCCTGACCAGCTCGCTCGCAGTCTCAGTGCACCCACTGGTCCCGTACTTGGGTATTATGAGAGGGCGAACATACCTTTCTACCATCAATTGGCAGATAAACATGTCTTGTTTGACCGATTTTTTCAGGCGATGAGCGGTGGCTCTACCGGGAATGCGTTGTACCTGGCTGCGGCCCGTTCCTGCATCAATACCAAGGCCCCTGTAGATCGCAGAAGTCCGGCAAATCCACCTTTCGATGCCCGGGAGCATCCGTTTTATGATTTACCCTACAATCATGAGGGGATACTCATTAACGATCTCAACCCGGTACAGGGGCCAACAGTGGTCCGTTCCGACAAATCTCCTGCAGATTATCCGCCCCCGGAAGAACAAACGTATGCGAACATTGGCGATCGTCTGCAATCGGCTGGACTGGATTGGGCCTGGTACAATGAGAATTGGGAGATGGTCAAGCCCTGGGCAATGAAAAGCGCCTTTGACTGTGGTGACGGTTCGGCAGTGATTGATGAAATACATGAAAGCCACTACGTGCCTCACCACAATCCATTCCAATATTACCAGCGCTGGTATGATTATGTGCGGCGAGGGCATATGCGCAGTGCGAATGATTTTGTGGATGACGCCAGGAGTGGAAAGTTGCCGCCGGTTTCCTTCATCAAGGCTGCAGGTCCCCGTAGTGAACATCCTGGTGAGGATACACCCGTGGCGGGGATGAACTGGGTAGAATCCTTGCTCAAAGCGGTCTCGGAAGGTCCTGCGTGGGGGAAAACCGCTATATTTATTACCTATGATGAGGGTGGTGGTTTCTGGGATTCTGTGTCACCGCCACAGCTTGATGCGTTCGGCTTGGGTACGCGTACTCCAGCTCTACTGGTGAGTCCTTTCAGTCGTTCAGGTCTGGTAGGTCACCATCTGGCACACACGGGCAGCATACTGAAACTCATTGAGACACGTTTTGGACTTGATCCGCTGACTGAACGTGATCGCCACGCCTACGATATGCTTGCGGCTTTCGATTTTGATCAGGCGCCCAAGGCGTTGCTGTGAGAAAAAAGCAAAGCACAAAATGATTAACCTGCCTTGCGAAAACGCAAATCCACATGAATATCCACAAAAGGACACAGTACACCCCCACTGGCTGTGCGCTCAATCAATCCGAGCTCCGTGAGCACTACCACATCATCATGTACGCGGCGCACATCTCGACCTATCTGGCCGGGCCAGCTCGCGGATGGAGACATCCCCTAACCGCATAATCTGGCGTAGTAACGACCAGCGTAATGCCGTTAGTCGGCCAAGAAATACATCCGCCGATTCAAAATTCAGGGTTTCTCCCTGGTAGGTTTCAGACTGAGCAGCGTTGCCCGCACTGCGTAGAGCAGCCTGCCAGTCCGGTTGTACGGTAATGGTCAGTGTCCGCGTTTCCACCGTTCCACCTCTACAATAAAATCCTCAATCAATTGATCCACATTGATAGCGGTACGCGCCAAACAACCATTTTCAGATTGTCACCGTTAGGTAGGTGCAACATCCCTAAAGCGGGTGATCAAGGTTGCTTTCATGGAATGATTTTTTCGTTTTCTTGGGTGTTGTCAATAATGTCAACATTTACGAGTGCCCAAGAATCATTGGATACCCGTCATAGTTCTTTCATTACTTTATTCAATGCGCGTTGCGCCGAAGCCAGTTCTTTCAGCAGAAAGCCGTGGGCGTTTATGTGTATCTGGCAATCCTGAATCACTTCCCGATAGGCATCCCGGTAGTCGAGCATCATCGTCTTGCGCCGGTCCTTCTTGGTCTGGATGAAATTTTCGTCATAGTAAGTCAGTAGATCATCCGCAAAATAACTGACCACCAGCATGGCAGCATTGGTGGCGTATTCCGCCATGAAGTCCGGTCCAAAACTGTCTGAAGAAAGAATAAATTCATTCGTTGGAAGCATTTTATCCAGCTTGCGCATGACCTTGTGTGTGGCTTTGGTCCGTTGAACCAACCAATCCACGGCTTCTTGATCCGTTAATTCCGGGTATCTCTGCGCTTCATAGATCAGCACATTGGCCGCTTCCGTCAGGGCATTCATGCCGTGAATAGTCTGCAGAAACTGGGCGCAAGGGACAGCCAAATCATCCGCAGTGGGTTCCTGACCGGCCTGTTCAAGGTACAGGCTACCCGCCTGAATAATAGCATCGAGCACATCTACTGGTTGGCTATCAATGTCTTGCAGCAACAGAGCCGGACCATAGGCGGTCAGGCGTTTACGTTTCTTGCGCAAGTGTTTGGCGGATTTACCGCCTGCGGGGAATGGGTGAACATTGCTCATTGCGGGAATTTAGCATATTGAGGGCACCCAGAAAATAAGGGCCTTGGATTGCCATCACGGATTAACAGATTTCATCATATACTTTCTTTAAGGTAAAATACGGGCCATAGATGAGTGCGCCATCATTATCTTTTTTCACTTCAACGATTCCCGTTGTGCCAGAAAATACCGTTACTTTTCCAATCATGCTTTTATAAAAGCTGTCACCTGCCCCATACAGTTTCCCAACAGGGA
>NZ_JBYCKP010000443.1:0-2178 GCF_057473445.1 Acidithiobacillus sp. TH-A36
TGGGGTCGGATATCCCTGTCATTCGGCGCGGATGACGACAGCTTCTCCGGCCACTAAGTGACGGATCAGAGCTATATTTCCCGCCAGATACGGAACATACCTGAAATCTGCCATATGAGCTGGGCATAGATCAATCATGGGGGCGTTTCGTTCTTTTTTTAGGTGGTAACGAATGCCCCACTTCAATGATCCGTCAAGGATCATTCCTGATTCATTGCTGATCCAGACGTGACCGGGAAATTTGCTCAAAAGTGGATTATACGGAATTTTGTCAAGCTCTTGCTTGGCAAATGTGAAAAGTGTCTCGTCATTTGTAGAAATTACGCTACCAACGGTAAGGAGCCAGCGTTTCTTTAGGATCTCTGTGATTACACCGTATAAATATTGGTGCGTATTTATGCACTCACCAGGAATGATCTCCTCATACTCTGGTTTTTCAAACAACTCATTGAGTAGTTTTAGCAATATAGTGTATTCCTGTTCTACGAGATTTGCCGGTTGTAGACTCTTGCTAACCGCAGTGTCAGGGAAAAGACGTGATGTGCGTCTGATAGCGCTATCAAGAAGCTCGCGATAATCGGCCATATTGTGATCATCCATTACGTAAAATCAGGGTTTATGAAGCTACAGGCACAGAACACACACCCTCTGTTCACATGTGTCCGCGTGAGCAGAACATACCCTAGCGGTGGAGAGCATCATTTCCTTCGTTGTATTGCCTCGGCATCGACACTCATTTGAGTAGCTTCAGAAACTTCAACCAGTGCGATTCTCGACAGACCCACCATAACCGTGGGCATGATCTTATCTGGGGAGGGTCCAGCCTGAACAACTGAAAAAGCAAACTCTGGCGCAAGTTCATAGTGGCCGGACTTTTTTTTGAAATGCTTAATCAGCAGGGTTGTCATCATCTTGATATCGATCTGTTCTCCAACAAGGGTTTTGGAAATCGGTTTCTTAGTGACGTTGTTCATGATTGCTTCCCTCAAAAAGTAGTGAGGAGATGTGCCACTTCGAGGCATCTTCGGGCAGATTTTCCCATTGGCCGCCTGTCATGATGTACACATTGTTGTGAATGGTTGATTTACGTTTATCCTCAAAGGATGAATCAATGGATCGACATATTACCTCATTGACGCTGCACCCATTTTTACTGGCAACAATGGCCACACGCCTATGTCTTTCTGGACCAATACGCACATTCAGTGTGCCACTGTATGTCTTGTCCGGTTCAATTTTAGCCTGTCTACAATATTCCAGATATTCATTGACCGCATCATGAAAGGCGGACTCAATGGCTGAGGATTCACTGGCTTCAAAGGTAATCAGGCTGTTGATATGTAAAATCTTGCCGAATAGAACGTGATCTTCTGCACTATATTCGACGGCAGCTTGATAACCTTTGTACTCAATAATATTACTCATCACAGAAACCCTTTTTCCTCCAGAAATTTCTTGATTTCCCGCACCTGATACTCCTTGAGTATCGGTTTTGGGTGTGGTCGACAGGTCCTGATCGTTAAGGCAGGATCCTGACGGTTGGCAAACAGGCAATGTGATCCACCCCCGTCCTGATTGAGCTGAAAATCGAAGAAGCGGAGCAGCCTGACAAGTTCATCCCATGTAAAGTCACGCGGCTGGGGTGTCGCGCAGAATCGATCTTTCAGCTTATCCAGTTTCGTCATATAGTCTTCATCATCCTCACTAGGATTGCAACCGGGTAATAGTTGCAAAAGTGACAGCCGCAAAAACCTGTCTGCCCCGGCGACCCAAACTCGGTGCGAAGTCGAGTATAGCGCTTCTGCACCTATCAGACCCTCCTGAAGCTTTTCCATTATTCCTCACCGCCTGCATTTGTCTGTCAGACAGAGAAAGTGGCCCTCTGCGCCCTATAACCCTCATGCGGGGGTTGTCCCCGTCTCTTTGCGCAAGGAGCACATCATGCCCTCTGAAGAAACAGTTTTGAAAAATCCTGTCCAGTCTGTCACAGAAATCCATCCAGACGCATCGGACGCAGTCCCGGTCACCGCCAGCACCGCCGTTTCCCGGCGCCGCCGCTGGCTGACCGTCGCCGGTACGGCTATTGTCACACTCGCCTTCGCATCCGACGCCTTTGCCTATTCGGGCGTAGGAGATATGGCCAACAATGTATCCGGTGTGATTCAGGACGGGGTCAAT
>NZ_JBYCKP010000444.1:0-1066 GCF_057473445.1 Acidithiobacillus sp. TH-A36
AGTCCAGGTCCATTTTTTCAATTGTGCTTGGAAAGTCGGTCTCTTTATCAGAACTACGTCGACGAGTTGCGTGAAGAAACGGGTGTCGATGCTCAGTTGAACCACAACGGAATTTACCAACTTGCACTCACGGAAACCGAAGCCCATGCTTTACAACGGCGCATGGAATGGCAAATCCGGGCCGGTGGGCGCGCCCAGTTTCTGAGTAGCCGCGAGGTATATGAGAGTGAACCGCTCGTCGCAAGAAACTTTGGAGCGTTATATCTGCCAGATGACGGCAACATTCATGCGCCCCTTCTCATCCGGGCACTGTCTCTGGCAGTAAAGAGAACATGCACGGTTTTGGAAGGTGCCGAAGCCATTTCCATCGTCACTCACAATTCGCTTGACTATACGGTCTCCACGCACAGTGAGAAATACGTGACTAGGACCGTTGTGGTGGCGACAGGCGCTTGGGCACCCCATTTACTACCATCTCTCACCGGGCGAATCCGACCTGTTAAAGGCCAACTTCTATCCATTCGTCCGCGCCGTGCGACGCTACAGCGCACCATCTTCCATCATCACACCTACCTAGTGCCAAAGCGAGACGGAACCATTGTTGTTGGAGCGACTGAGGACAAGGAAGCAGGCTTCAATCGCGACGTGCGCGCGGACGCCGTCCAATATCTCTTAGACTCCGCACAACAGGTGGCTCCCGGACTGTCCGATGCCGTCTTTGTGCGGAGTTGGATTGGACATCGGCCCGGGTCGGAAGATGCGCACCCATGGATTGGCGAACTCGCCGAGTCTCCTCAGCTTCATGTAGCGGTCGGCCATTTTCGAAACGGGATTCTGCTTGCCCCTGTAACAGCCAACATGCTGCTCGACTCCATTGAGCGTCGACCGTGGCCAGTTCATTGGCAGGCATTCCATCCAGCAAGAGTGTCTCATGAAGGCGAGGTGACTATCTGATGGACGTGAACGTCTACATCAATGGCAAAGCGAGATGGATTGACGCCAACACCACGGTCGAGCAACTCATCAAACAACTTGACCTGGCAAATGAACGAATTGCCGTCGAACA
>NZ_JBYCKP010000445.1:0-2589 GCF_057473445.1 Acidithiobacillus sp. TH-A36
TTGCCCAGGAGCCACTGGCAGAGCGCAGCGCCTCGCGGATGCTGGTGATTGATGGCAATTCCGGTCAATGGCAGGATAGCTGGATTCGTGCGTTGCCAGAATGCCTCAATCCGGGTGACTTGCTGATTCTCAACGATACCCGGGTGCTACCGGCCCGGCTGCATGCCCACAAGGAAACAGGTGGAGCCGTCGAGTTGTTGCTGGATCGCCTGCTGGGGGAGGATGAAGGCTGGTTTCTGGCCAAGTCTTCTAAAGCCTTGCGACCCGGCATGATGTTACAACTGGCGCAGGGTGATCGTGCAGAGGTGCTGGAAAAAGACGGGATGGATGTCCGCCTGCGTCTTCACCAGGCCTCCTGGTTGGCGGTGCTGGAATCTGAGGGAAGCATGCCGTTGCCCCCCTACATTCACCGTGCTCCCGAAGCCCGTGATCAGGAACGTTACCAGACAGTCTATGCCGATAAACCGGGGGCCGTCGCCGCACCAACGGCCGGACTGCATTTTGATCAGGGCTTACTGGAGGCGTTGGCTGCCCGAGGCGTGGAGCGCCGTTTTGTGACCCTGCATGTGGGCGCCGGGACTTTTTTGCCGGTCCGCAGCGAGCAGGTGCATGAACATCAGATGCATGCCGAAACCCTGATTGTTTCCCCGGACACCGTGGCAGCCATCACAGCTACCAAAGCCCGGGGAGGACGGGTGATTGCGGTAGGGACAACAGCCTGCCGGGCACTGGAAACCGCCGGACAGGACGGCACCTTGCGTCCTTACGTGGGTGAAACCCGCCTGTTTTTGTATCCCGGCAAAAAATTTCAGGTGATTGATGCACTGCTGACCAATTTCCACTTGCCCGAGTCCACGCTGCTGATGCTGGTTTGTGCTTTTGCCGGTACTGAATGTATGCTCGCCGCCTATCAGCATGCGGTTGCCGCCCGCTATCGTTTTTTCAGTTATGGAGATGCCATGTTCATTACCCCTGCAGCGCTTTCGCGGTGCTTGCCCTGATGGGTATTTTTGAATGTCTGGGTAAGGATGGTGCCGCCCGGCGCGGTATTGTCCACTTGCCCCGGGGAGATATTCAAACGCCGGCATTCATGCCGGTAGGGACCTATGGCACCGTCAAGGCCATGGCCCCGGAAGAACTGAAAGCCATCGGTGCGGACATTATTCTCGGTAACACCTTTCATCTTTTTCTGCGTCCAGGACTGGAAGTCATCATCGCCCTCGGCGGCCTCCATAAAATGATGCACTGGGACCGTCCCATCCTGACCGATTCTGGTGGCTTTCAGGTGTTCAGTCTCGGCGCGCTGCGCAAGCTCCGTGAAGCGGGTGTGGAATTTCGTGCGCCTACGGATGGTCACAAGGTTTTTCTGGGACCGGAAGAGTCCATGCACATTCAGGCCGTGCTGGGTTCGGATATAGCGATGGTTTTTGACGAATGTACGCCGCATCCGGCGACCTACGAAGAAGCACGGTTCAGCATGGAGCTCTCCCTGCGCTGGGCGGCACGTTCCCGCCGGGCTTATCAGGGACCGGGTCAGTTGTTTGGCATTGTCCAGGGTGGAATGTATGGTGATTTACGTCAGCGTTCTCTGGAAGGTTTGCAGAAACTGGATTTTCCGGGCTTGGCCGTGGGTGGTCTGTCGGTGGGTGAAAGCAAGGCCGAGATGATGGAGGTACTGGAAAATCTCATGCCGCAGATGCCTGGCGACCGACCCCGCTACCTGATGGGTGTGGGCACGCCGGAAGACCTGGTAGAGGGGGTGTACCGGGGCGTGGATATGTTTGATTGTGTCATGCCGACCCGGAATGCCCGCAATGGCTGGCTGTTTACGCGCGAAGGCATTCTCAAGCTCCGTAACGCCAGTTACGAAAAAGATCCACTCCCTCCGGATCCGGAATGCAGCTGCTATACCTGCAGCAATTACAGCCGGGCTTATTTGCGGCATCTGCAGCGTAGCCATGAAATATTGGGCGCGCGCCTGAATACCCAACATAACCTCCATTACTATCAGGAGCTCATGGCAGGGCTGCGCGAGGCCATTGTCCAGGGCCGTCTGGAGGCCTTCCGAAAGGAATTTTATCAACGTCGTACCGCGAGTTCCCTCATTGACGCCTAAAGGCTACAATGGGCGCCCGCAAACCTGATCAGGAGTGAATAATGAGTTTTTCACCGATTGCCAATGCCTATGCCGGAACTGCAGCCGGTGGTGGTTCAGACTCTGGACTGATCATGATTGTCTATATTCTGGTCTTCGGGGCAATTATCTATTTTATGATGATTCGTCCGCAGATGAGAAAATCCAAGGAACAACGCCAGCTCATGGCTTCCATCTCCAAGGGGGATGAAGTGATTACCCTCGGCGGCCTCGCCGGACGCGTCATGCAACTGGGCGATGAATATTTGCATATTGAAGTCGCTGAAGGGGTTATCGTAAAAGTCCAAAAGGCGGCGGTCACCCTGTTGCTTCCCAAAGGGACTCTGAAAAAACTTTAAGGCCTGTTCATGACCCGTTATCCGTGGTGGAAGTACCTGATCATTCTCCTGGTTGTCATACCTGCGCTGCTTTATGCACTGCCCAATTTTTACGGT
>NZ_JBYCKP010000446.1:0-31002 GCF_057473445.1 Acidithiobacillus sp. TH-A36
GGCACCACAAATGCCACACTACGCAAAGCTTGCCCCAGACTTTCGAGGAGCAAGGCCGCCCAGAAAGGTACCGGATGGTGCAGCAGCCAAAAAGTAAAAACGACCTCAAGAGTGCCCGCAAAAAGCCCGGCTAATTGCCAAAAATTGGCCACTAACAAAGCGCGCCCCTTGTCGTAAAAACTCCGGATTTCCGCATCCAGAAGACGCGGATCGCCGATAATCCCCAAAAGATCATAACCACCCAGCATTCGCTTACTGATGTTCTGCACCAGCGAGAACAAGCCTTTGTGTTTTTGCAGCCAGAAAAAAATGACCAGCACCGGGATCGACAGGAAAAGGAAACCCAGAACTTCGAAAACCAGAAGATGATCGCTGACCGCGAACAGCAACACCACAACTCCCAGCAAAGCAAACAAAAACTGACTCACCAGAGTCAAAGTGATCTCGACCATGACACTGGCACCGGCCACATAGGGCGAGACACCATATTGACTGAGCATTCGGATTCCCAGCAGTTCACCGCCTATCCGTGCCACCGGCAATAAACCATTCACCGATTCGCGAATCATGGCCAGCCACAACAAAAGCCCAAAGGAGGCACGCGCCTTGCCACGTAACAGCCACTTCCAGCTTAAGGTATCCAGAGCCAGCGGCAGCAAATGAAAAGGCAGCAACCAGAGCAACCCCCAGCCCGCTACGGCGAGTAGCGCCATAATTTCGACAAAACCGGCATCTAGCACCAGATAAACACCCAGGAACAGACCCAGTAATCCAGCGAGCAGAATGAGCATTTTCTGTTTCAAGGCTTAGCTGCCTTCATCCTGTGCGATTCCCTCTTCGCGGGGAGAAGACGTAAACAGCAGCATCAGGGTCGGCAAAATAATCAATATACACAAAAGTACAATGGCCAATGCCAGGCTCAGCGCCTCGCCAAGACTCGCCATGCCCGGATCACGGGATACGGCCATACTACCGAAAGCACTGAGAGTGGTCAGACCGCTGAAAAATACCGCCATTGGCGTTGAAGTGCCCAGCAAATGCGCCACATCCACGCCATTGCGCCAGCGCACCACTATATAGATGGCAAATGCCACACCCAGACCAATCAGGAGCGGCAGGACAATGATATTACCCAGATTGAAACTCAAACCCAGCAGGCTCATGGCAGCGACCGTAAACAGTGCCGCCAGCAGCAAGGGAATCATGATCAGCAGCACATCCCGATAACGGCGCAAGGCTAAAAGCAACAACAGACTGATACTCGCCAGCGCAATGTAGGTAGCCTCCTGAAAGGCACCGAGAACAGCCTCTCCACCCTGCACCAGCATCACCGGGGTTCCAACCGCCTTGGGCTCGACCTTGAGCACACTCTGAACAAACTGGTACATGGCCTGGTTACTGCTCAGATTGGCCTTGGGGAAAATCTCTACGCGCGCCTGACCCGATGCGCTGACATAGCGATCTTTGAGCGCTGCTGGCAGGGTTTGCAAATTGACCGGCCCGGCAGACATAGCCATGCCCAGCTGTTTCAATTCCCCCGGCAGGGTGCCCATCACACTATTCTGTAAAGCATTCATGGCGGCGGGCTGCTTTCCCTGCTTCTGTAAAAATGTCTGAAGATGACCGGCCAACTGTCCAGTTATTTTACCATCTGCAGAGGTCTGACCATCCTTGACGGCCAGAGCACGCAGATCCTTGACCAGTTCATCCAGCTTCTTACGTGTATCTGCAGCAGGTGGAGTCAATGCTGTCGGCATCATCAGTGAAAAAGGCGGCACCAGAATCTGCAGATTCTGCAAAATAGCCAGTTTTTTGGATTGCTCCTTGGGAATATAACTTTCCACAGTTAATGCCCGTGCCACCGTCGGCAACTGCTCGACGCGCCGGGCCACGGTCTGAGCAGCGGCAATATTGGGCGTGAGTACTTCCATCCGGTAGGGAGCGGTATCGGGATTTGCCAAAAGCTTTTCAAAGACTTTCACGCCCTCGGCATGACTATCAATCATGTGTAGTGGATTAAAGTCAAAAGTTGTCCGCAAAGCCAGGGGAATGGCCGCAACGGCGAGTATGGTCACCAAGCCCAGAATCCAGTGGGCATAACGATGGATCGGATGTTTTGCCAGGGTAGGCACCATCGTAAAGTGTGGATAATTGATGGCCCGATGTTGCCCGTTTACGGCAATGGGCCACAAGGTCAAATAAGCAGGCAAAAAAGTCAGGGTCAACAGCAGCGCAATGAGCATGCTGGTCCCGGAAATCAGCCCAAGATCCACAATCCCGGCATAACTGGTAGGCACAAAGGCGTAAAAACTCAGTGCCGCCGCCACAGCGGCCAAACCTAGCGCCGTTCCCATACCCTGGGTCACCCGATGCATCGCTACCCGATGTACCGCACCGTTGAACAATTCCTCGCGATAGCGCAGACAGAATTGAATGCCGAAATCCACACCCAGTCCAATAAACAAAATAGCAAAAGCCACAGATATAAGATTAAAGGGGCCGACGAAAAACAAAGCCCAGGCCGTCGTCAGGATAATGCCCGATACCAGCCCGATCAGTACACCACTCACCAATTTCACCGAGCGCAGGGCAATGCTGAGTAGGATAATTTCCAGCCCCAGAGTCAGCGCCAGGGATTCACCAGCACCATGACTGACGGTCTGGAGTTGCTCCGCATCCAGCACGGCCCCTCCGGTTACGCCGACACTGATGCCGTGGGCGGCATTTAACTGCAAACTCTGCAAACCTGCCTGCAAGGTCCGGATGGCAGCCTCGGCAGGCTGTAAGGAATGATAATTCATGGCGGGCTGAATAATGGCGAAACGCTGGGCAGGACCCAGCTTGGCCAGGTCCCCGCCCATCATTTCACTCCAGGAAAGCTGGTACGGCTTACCATCCAGGCGGGCTTTCACTGCCTCATTCAACGCCGAGAATATGGCCGCCATGCCCGGCAACTGCACACCATTACTCAGTCTTTGGCGGATGGCCATCCTCAACAAATCACTTAAGCCACCAAGACTGGGATCTGCGGACAAGCGGGCAATCAGGGGCTGGGCACTGGTAATGCGATCGGCAAAATCCTTTACTTTTTCCGGAGACAAATAGAGCAGACCATTCCGCGCAAAAAAGCTTCCGCCTCCCGGCACATAGACACTGTGAAACATCTTCGGACGAGCGCGCAGCCAGGTCTCCAGACGGGTGACTGCCGCATCGGTGCTCTGGGGATTTTTCCCCTGCAGTACCACCACAATAGTGTTTTGATCCTGGGAAAACTCCTTGTGATAAGCCAGTTCACGTTTCTGAAAGGGCAGATCGCGAGACAGGGCATGGCTGGTATTGGTATCTACTGCAAAATGTGTGATCGCATAAAACAGGGCCAGCAAGGTAGCAATCAGCACCAATCCCATCACCCAAAGAGCCCGTCGTACAGAAAAATCGACCACCTGCACAAAAAAATACGCAATGGATTTTCCGATACTTTCCAGGAATCGTTCAGCCACCGGTGAAATCACTGAATCTACCTCTCACAATCTGGTGATCACGCAAATACTCCCCAATCCTGGGACTCAACAGGGCGTCATATTCTGCCTGGGGCTCATAATCGGGCATGAGCATTTGCAGTAAAGGACTCTGGGTGGTCGCCGGATGAAAATAAATTTCCACGAGAGCCTTCTCTGGCAGGCACTTCAACATATCCAGCAGGCGCGACTCGGTCATATGTCCGGTGGCATCCAGGCCGCAAAGCAAATCATTATAAAGCAGTCCACGCTTATCCAGTTGCCGGCGCATGCTCGCCAACCAAGGGCGCAAAAAAAAAGCCCAGAAGGCAGGTGCAAAGCCACGCGCACCACCACATCGCGCCACCGCCAGTGACTCCCAGGGGAGACGCACTGCCCGCAATCCAAATGCTTCTCCAATATCCAGCATCAGACTTAACACCGTAGGGTGCAAATGCAGATGTTTGTGGGCGTTGGCATGATCGAGCACCAGACCGGCGTCTGCAAAGGCGGCAAACTGCGCTCGAATTTCTGCCGCCAATTGCCTGCGCACCTTGGGGAGAAAAAAATAACGCGCACCGCGCAACCATAAATCCGCTGCAAAACGACCCTGAACGTCCACCAGATCCGGCACCTGTTTCGCCGGCAACAGCGGCGCTCCATCCACCAGGGTCAGGTGCAAACCGACACCCAGTCCAGACAAACGCTTCGCACGGCGTATGGCATCAGCTGCCGCAGGGGCTCCCACCATAAGACTGGCGGTGGTCAGCACACCCTTCTGATAGGCTGATTCCACCGCCTCATTAACCGCGAGATCCAGTCCGAAATCGTCGGCGTTAACGACCAGCCGCCGGGTATGTCCCTGCCCCACTTCAGCCGTGGCGTTGCCGCAGGAAGCGCACGAACTCGACGCCTTCCCGCAAACGACGCTTCATCATTTGGGTACTTTTAAGCATCTCACCAGTAATTTCCGCAATTTTTCCGGCGCGGAAGTAGAAACGTTTGTACATGGTTTCCACTGAATCAAAAATTTCCGTGTGATTCAAGTGCGGATAACTCATGGGACTGATCTGCACACCGCGATCATTGACCAGGTGGGCCTCATCTTCTTCGGTCAACCAACCCTGTTCCTTGGCCTGGTTGTACAAAAAAGTGCCGGGATAAGGTGCCGCCAGTGAAACCTGAATAGTGTGAGGATTGATTTCCTTCGCAAATTCGATGGTTTTCTGGATGGTTTCCTTGGTTTCACCAGGCAGACCAAGAATGAAAGTACCATGAATGACAATACCCAGCTTATGACAGTCCGCCGTGAACTTCCGGGCCGACTCCACTTTAATGCCTTTCTTGATATTATTGAGAATCTGCTGATCGCCCGACTCATAACCCACCAGCAACAGACGCAGGCCGTTTTCACGCAGTACCTTGAGGGTCTCGTAAGGCACATTGGCTTTGGCGTTGCAGGACCAGGTCACCCCCAGCTTGCCCAGACCCCGGGCGATTTCCTCAGCACGCGGGCGATCATCGGTAAACGTATCGTCGTCAAAGAAAATTTCCTTCACCTGCGGGAAGTTTTTCTGGATGTAACGTACTTCCTCAATCACATTGGCCGCACTGCGGGTCCGATAACGATGTCCGCCCACCGTCTGCGGCCAAAGACAGAACGTACACTGGGACCGGCATCCCCGTCCCGTGTAAAAAGAAATGTAGGGATGCTTGAGGTAGCCAATGAAATAATCCTCAATGTGCAGATCCCGCTTGTAGACCTCAGAGACAAAAGGCAGGGAGTCCATATCTTCAATCATGGCCCGGTCGGGGTTATGAATTAGCTGGCCGTCTTCCGCACGATAATTGATGCCATCCACTTCACTCAGGGGCCGACCTTCGGCAATTTCCTTGAGGGTGAAATCAAATTCTTCCCGAGCCACAAAATCGACGGCATGCCCTGCTTCCCGCAAAGACTCGTCGGGTTCTACCGCCACTTTGGCTCCGACCAGGCCAATCATCATTTTCGGATAGTGCTCCTTGAGCAACTCTGCCATACGCACATCCGATGCAAAAGAAGGAGTACTGGTATGGATGATGCACAACTCGTATCCGGCAGCCACTTCCAGCGTTTCTTCCACGCTCACATCGGCGGGGGGTGCGTCCAGCAGGCGACTGCCGGGGATCATTGCAGCGGGCTGGGCCAGCCAAGTGGGAAACCAGAAAGAACGAATTTCCCGCTTGGCCTGGTAACGGGAACCAGCACCGCCGTCAAAACCTTCAAAGGAAGGCGCCTGCAGGAAAAGGGTTTTCATCGTCATTATGTTACTCCATCGTGGCCGTTCAGCCGCCCGTCGGCGGTGACCGCATATTGTGACCCTCTCCAGGCAACGCGCCGCGCAAAGAGAGCATGAAACCAAATCCACAGCCCTAGAAAATCTGCCAGCAGGGCCGTACCCAAACAATCTGTTGCACCGAGTTTGTGCATAATTTGCCTATGGTACACGAGGCGCAACAAGAGAACCATACCCAGCGGTATGATCCCCCAATAGCCAACCCCCCAAAACATCCAGGGCATCAAAACCGTAAGCAGCGGCAGTGGATAACTGAAAAAAGAAAAAAAGTGGCCCAGAGGCTGAACACTGCGGGTGGTTCTCGACCAGCGCAGGGCATGCTGGTAAAACGCCCGAAAACTGGCCTCATGGACCTGGGTATCCACCACATAATCTGCCAGTACGGTGGCCTTCCCCAGCCGCCGGGCACGGGCTCCCAGACAGTAGTCGTCCGCCAGTTGATCAGCCAGGCTTTCCAGTCCGCCTATCGCCTCCAGCGTAGAACGCTGCAAGGCCATGGTTGCCCCTCCACAAAATATATTGGGGCCCATGCGCGCAGAGACCCGTACAGAAGGCAGAAAAAGACTGTTGATTTGGCTGGCAAGCAGTCTGGAACTGAAATGATGGTCAGGAAGCCCGCGATATAAACAGGTCAGCACACCGGTCTGAGAATCCATCAGCGGCGTTAGCAGATGATGCAAATACTGCGGCCCCACCACAATGTCAGCATCGCTGATCAGCAGCAAATCGTGATTGCAGGCCGCCAAAATACCCGCAAGATTATTCACCTTGGGGTTACAACCCAACAGGTTGTCGCTCAATACCCAGCGCAGGGGCAGGGCAGGAAATTCCTGTTGCAAGCGCTGGACCACAGCAACTGCCGGATCAGCGGCGTCCTGCACACCGCAGATCATTTCGTAACGGGGATAATCCTGCAGACAAAAACTACGCAGGCAGGCATAGAGGCTGCCATCATCTCCATGCAGGGGCTTGAGCAGACTGAGAGCGGGCAACTCTTGAATGGTATGGGGTAAAAAAGTGGCATCCGTATTCGTCAGGACCGGTTGCCAGACATGCAGCACCCACATGGCCAGCAATTGATAACCCAAAGCCGCCAGAGCCAGCAGAAACGCCAGACCCAACAGCCCTTCCTCAAAACTCATAAGCAGTCATATCCTGAACGGTGAGTTCTTGAATCCAGTCTACAGATAATGATTTTCCGCAAACCACCTTACCGCATCGCGCAGGGCCTCCTCGGCGGGACGATGTATGTAATGCAGCATTTCTTCGGCTTTCTGTGAGGAAAAATACATTTTGTGCGCGGCCATCCGCAACTCATCCATGGTCACCAAAGGAGTACCCCGGCCACGCGCACGGACCACATTTTCTGCGGCCCAAGCCAGGGGGAACAACATTTTGCGAGGAATACGCAGCAGGGGTGAACGCTTTCCGGTAAGTCCGGCAATGCGGGTCAAAATAGCCTGCAAGGATAAATTATCTCCGCCAAGGATGTAGCGTTGTCCCGGCTCTCCGTGCAAATAGGCCTGCCAGTGGCCCATGGCCACATCATCCACATGCACCACATTCAGGCCGGTATCCACATAGGCGGGCATTTTTCCGGCAGCGGCATCCCGTACCAGCCGCCCGGTCGGCGTCGGCTTACGGTCGGCAGGCCCGACAGGTGTGGAGGGGTTCACAATCACAATGGGTGCAGACTCATTCTGACAAAGCTGTTGCAGAGCTTCCTCAGCCATAAATTTGGAGCGTTTATAATGTCCGATCATATCCGCAAGACGGGAAGGAGCCGCCTCATCCGCCACCCGGCCATCGGCATAATGACCCAGTACGGCAACACTGCTGGTATAAACCATGCGCTCCACCCCGGCGTCCAAAGCCGCCCGGGCCAAACGCTCCGAGCCGCTGACGTTGGTCGCGTACATGGACTGTGGATCAGGCACCCAAAGCCGATAATCCGCCGCCACATGAAAAACCAGCTGGCAACCCGCTACGACTTTATCCAGAGCCTGAGCATCGGCCAAATCTCCCGGCACCGGCTCCACATCCAGACCTTCCCAGTTGCTGGAATCCGCACCGCTGCGATGCAACACCCGCACTTCCAGTCCTTCAGCGAGCAGGCGGCGTAGCACCGCTCCGCCGACAAAACCCGAGGCACCCGTCAATAAGGCTTTCATACGCTGTTGGCTTCCCGTAAATGCGATTGAAGCAGGTGCGGCTGAACCAGACGCAGGGTGTTTACGGCGACCTGCATCTGCCGGCCCAAACCCATGAGCGGCGGCAAATCGCCTGGATGGCGCAACAATCCCCGCAACAGGGGCATAGCCTGGGGACGACCATAACAATCGACACTGTGAGTGGCTGTTGCGGGAAGAGACTGATCGGCAGGATCCACCACGCTACGAATTGCCAGAAATGGGATGCCGGCTTGCACTGCCCGTTGCGCCACGGCTCCACTTTCCATATCCACCGCCTGGGCCTCCGGATAATCTGCCCGGAGTTGGGCCTTGGCCGCCACCGATGCACAGGCCTCACTGACTGAGCAAAGCCCACCTGCCCGCACTTGGCCGGAAAGTTGTTGCATCAGTGCACTCCGCCAGTCCGAGTCGGTAGGCCAAGCACGGCCCGCCCAGAATATGTGCTCGGGAACCAGCAAATCCCCGGCCAGACAGGCAGGATTCAAGCCGCCGGCAGTACCCCAGGACAAGAGCCCGTCTACCCCCGCTTGCAGCAACTGTTCAGCCGCCTGATCAGCCCGTACCGGCCCCATTCCCGAAACCACCATGCAAAGCTGTGACTGAATGTCCATTACTGCCTGGTAGCGCAGCTTCCCGGAAAAAAGGATGCGCGCCTCGGCAGCCAGCGCCACCACGACACCTATCCGCTGCGGCTGCATCCCAGGTTCCGGAAGCGGGCCAGTGCCCAAAGCGGGAAATAAAAACTGTAGCCGTGGTAAATGAGGTAAAACACCTTGGGGAAGCCGGGCGCATTAAAGAAAGGATCATGCCAGCCACCCTCGCCATCCTGATGCGTCTGCAACCATTGAATACCCCGGCGCAGGGCGATGGAGCCGCGATCTCCCGCCGCCATCAAACCCAGGCAGGCCCAGGCAGTCTGGGCCGCCGTGGAAGCCTGACCAGCCCCCGCCAGACCGGGTTCTGCGTAGGAATCGTTATTTTCCCCCCAACCACCATCTTCCTGCTGCATGGCCCGCAACCAGTCAGCGGCCCGGTCCATGGCCGGTTGCAAGGAAGGATCCTGCAACTCTCCCAGAGCCATCAGCACCGACCAGGTTCCATAAATATAGTTGGTCCCCCAACGTCCAAACCAGGCCCCGGAAGACTCCTGCTCACACAACAGATAGGCGACAGCCCGGCGCAGCACATCGCGATCACGGGGCCTGCCCAGATAGCCAAGAAAGGACACCACCCTGCCCGTCACATCCGCTGTGGGCGGATCCAGCAAGGCCTTATGATCAGCAAACGGGATTTCATTGAGATAATAATGGGTATTATCCACATCATAGGCACCAAACCCACCATTGCGGGATTGCATTCCCGCCAGCCAGTTTGCCGCTTTTTCGATACTTTCCCGATCTTCAGGACGCCCGGCACGCGCCAGGGCCCAGGCCACTGCCGCCGTATCATCCAGATCGGGGTAGTAGGGATTCGCATACTGAAAAGCCCAGCCACCACCTGCCAGCTGCGGGCGCTGCACCTGCCAGTCTCCAGGATCACTGCAAATCTGCCGCTCCTTGAGCCAGGCAATGGCTTTTTCCTGTTCGCCGGTAATTCTGTCTGATCCACCGGATCCATCAACGGCGTCGGCTTCCAGCAACGCATGAAGGGCCAGACAGGTGTCCCAGACCGGTGACATACAGGGCTGACAGTAGGCATCCTCAGCGCGCTCCACCACCAGCTTGCGTAGCGCCGCACCCGTGGCCTGACGGTAGGGATGCTCCGGCGCATAGCCCAACAAAGCCAGGGCTTCATGGGCATTGACCATGGCCGGAAAAATGCCATTCAAACCATCTTCGCCATTAATCCGGGCCGTAAACCACAGTTCGGCACGACGCACTGCAATGCGGCGAATGGTCGCAGGAATCCAGTTTTCAATAAAGCCCCAAAACCGATCCAGAGCCAGAAAACTGCGCGCCACCAGGCCCTGTCGCGATGCTGCAAAGTAGTCCTGAATCTGTTCTGGAGGGTGACGAAATACTTCGCGAATATGAACCTGTAAGGGATTTTTGGCCTGGGCCTTGAGGCTGCACAAAATGAAAAGAGGCACCATGACGGTCCGCGACCAGGACGCCACCTTGTAAATCTGAAAAGGAAACCAGCGTGGCAAAAGCATCACTTCCACCGGGATGGAGGGCACGGCACGCCAGGGCACCTGGGCAAACAGGGCCAAAGTGATTCGGGTGAACACATTGGCATGTTCGGCGCCGCCATGGGCAAGAATGGCTTCTCTGGCACGAATCATGTGGGGCAGATCCGGCGCATCTCCCGCCAGTTTCAGCGCGTAATAGGCCTTCACGGAAGCACTCAAGTCAAAATGACCACCATAATACAGCGGCCAACCGCCGTGATCTGCCTGCTTGCTGCGTAAATATACCGCCATTTTGGACTCCAGCGCCGCATCACGCTCATCCATATAGTGCTGCATCAGAATAAATTCGGCCGGAATGGTGCAGTCCGCCTCAAACTCAAAACACCAGTGCCCATCAGGAGCCTGTTTTTCAAGGAGTAACGTCTGGGCATGTTCCAGCGCCCGATCCAACGACCGGTCCAGGGTCTGCTCCAGCGTGCGACGCAAATACCCGCCTACCAGCGGCTGCAGGACACGGTTCATGCGGCCGCTACCCGTGCCGTTTTGCGCAGGGGTTTAATGCCAGCCCGAAAACTGGCCAGCAACAACCCATCTGAACGATGCATGAGCTTGGATAACATAACCACCCACTGCACACTATTACGACTGATTTTCACCTCAGCCCCCGATGCAAAAGCCGGATTCTCGGCAATGCGCCGTAAAGTCAGCACGGCCATCGCCAGGGCCCAGAGGCAAAAATCACGCATACCGGTCTGATCCGCAGGAATCATCAAAGTATATTGCAGCGCATTTTCCAGATGTCCGGCGGCAATATCCAGCAGGCTTTGCAAGGCTGCCTGAAAGCCTGGGTCGTGACTGCCGGGTTGAACGGCGGCAATATCACAACCATATTGGGCAAATACGCTGGACGGCATCCAACTGACCCCGCGTGCCCAGTCATCCCATATATCCTTGAGAATATTGGTCATTTGCAGGCCCTGACCAAAAGACACCGCCAGTCGTTGCATTTCTGTTTCCTGAGCACGCAAACGCGGTTCGTACTCCACAAAAAGGCTGGTCAGCATTTCGCCAACCACGCCCGCCACCACATAGCAGTAATGATCCATGGCGGGCATGTCCACCAGCCCTTTCAGGGAGGCGTGCTGCTGAAACTCGGCCATGCCCTCCCCCATGATGCGCACACAGCGAGCCAGAGCCGCTTGCTGGGGAGCACTGAAACTGTGGGTAATCTGTACTACATCGGCTGTGTGGCGAACCAGATCATGTTCTGCCTCAGGCATATCTGCTGACAGTTGCGCAGCAAATCCTTCGGCAAACACCGCCGGATTTTCGTGCCCCTCGACCACCTGCAAAAAAACCTGCTGCCAGTGGGCTTTTTCTTCCCAGGGCATAACGGGATCATCTTCAATAGTATCGGCAATACGGCACAGCAAATAACCATTTCCGACCGCCGCACGCAAAGCTTCAGGCAATTGCGGAATAGTCAGCGCAAAAGTACGGGAAACAAGTTGCAGGCTTTGTTGCTGCAAGGCTAAAGCCTGATCTAGCGCCGCAGTCATGCGGCGGTCCTGACTGGTGACATCCAAACTCCTTGTTTTAAGGTCCGGGCGCCAGTGCTGACCCGTCGCATCGCGGCAATGTAACTATCTCGCAACAATTCCGCAAGTGTAGACTATTTCTATCCAGACTCCCCGTCATCTCCCAGGCCATGTTTGCGGACCCGATAGCGCAGCGTCTCGCGGGTAATCCCCAACACCCGCGCAGCCTTGGTGACATTACCCTCAGTCAGACTCAGTACCTGCTGGAGAATCTGCCGTTCCATAGCCTCCAGATCCATGCTGCCATCCATGGGCAGAATAATGTGTTGGTCATCCACCGGACAGCCGGATGGCGCTGGACAGGCACCATTCACATTTCCGGGCAACTGCAACCATTCCCTGGGCAGTTCTTCGGTTTCGGAAAACAGCACCGCGCGTTCAATCACATTACGCAGTTCCCGGACATTTCCAGGCCAGTCGTAAGACTCCAGCGCGGTCCATACGGCTGGGCCGATATAGTGCACGCGCTTGCCGGCCTGAGCATTGAATTCCGCCACAAAATGCGGCACCAGTGCATGCAGATCGGCTTTGCGCTCGCGCAAGGAAGGCAAGGCCAGACGAAATACGCTCAGACGATGGAACAAATCGGCACGAAAAGCTCCTTGAGTTACCTGAGCATCCAGATCCCGATTACTGGCGGCAATAAAACGCACATCCACGGCAATGGGACGATCCCCCCCCAGTCGGCGCACGCTGTGATCTTCAATGACCTTCAACAACTTGGCCTGGAGTTCCAGCTCCATTTCCGAAATTTCATCCAGAAACAGGGTACCGCCACTGGCCTGCTCCACCAGCCCCCGATGCCGCACAGCGGCCCCGGTAAATGCTCCCGGCTCATATCCAAACAATTCGGATTCCAGCAATTCCCGGGGTAAAGCTGCACAGTTAATTTCCACCATGGGACCACCAGCCTGAGCTCCACTATAATGCAGAATACGCGCAGCCAGTCCCTTACCCGTGCCCGTTTCTCCAGAAATCACCAGGGCACTATAGGGAACCTGACTGAGGCGATCGAGCATGCTACGTACGTTAGCGGCAGCCGGACTTTCCCCCAGATAGGTTTCGGGACGATAGCGGCGATGCTGGTTGGAGGTATCTTCCGCCACCCGACGCTGGGCGCGGGCACCCCGGCCAGCCGAGCGCACCACCATCTCCAGACGTTCCATTTCACAGGGCTTTTCCAGAAAATCATAGGCACCCAGCCGCAAAGCCCGCACCGAATCGGGCACACTCCCAAAGGCCGTCAGAAAAATCCATTCCCCGGCACTGCCTTTGGCTCGCACCTTTTCCAATAAATCCAGACTATTACCATCTGGAAGGTTGAGATCCGCCAGGGTCACCAGGGGGCTGAGATCCTGCTTCAACAAGAGCTCTTCGGCATCGGCAAAGCGTTCCGCCCAGTGTACTTCCCAGCCTTCCTTTTCAAAAAAGCGGCACATTTCCCGCCCCAGAAAAATCTCGTCCTCAATAATCAGCAAAGCATCAGCCATGTTGGGTTACTCCTTACCAGCAATGTCAGGACAAGGTAATAGCAAGCCTACTTCTGCCCCATGCGGAGCCCGATTTCGCAAATACACTTCTCCCCCCAGACTGCGCACAAAACGTCGCACCATGGATAAACCCAGTCCTGTTCCCTGTTCCTTGCTGCTGGCAAAGGGACGAATGCCCTCGCGCAACAAAGTATCGGGAAAACCCGGACCATTATCCGACACCGTCACTTGCAACTGTTTATCCACCTGGGCAATGGCTACACTGACCGTTCCACCCTCGCTGGTCAGCGCCTGCATGCTGTTCAAAATGAGATTGAGCAAAGCCTGACGAAACTGATCCAAAGGCAACAGGCAATCGCGGCAATCTCCCGGCAAGAGTTCCAGCACAACCTGGGCAGGCATTTGATAACGCAACAAATTCAGCAGGGTTTCCACTGTTTCGCGTGGCGCAACCCGGCGGCCCTTCTCATGAACCTGACGTGCGCCCCGTAATTGCTGGTCGAGCAAACGACTGACCCGACGCAGCTCCTCTTCCATCAGGCCCAGCCGTTCCGCCAGCTCTGGATCACGGATTTCCCGACGAATATTCGCACAACCCACCTGCAATCCTGCCAGTGGATTACGCAATTCATGGGCAAAGGCCGCAGCGGCCTCTCCCACTGCCGCCAGGCGCTCCGAGCGAGCCACCGCCGCCTGTTGCGCCACCAGAGTATGGGCTGCTTCATTTACTTCCCGCTGCAAATCCTGCAAATACTGACGCCGGGTTTTTTCCAGCTCTTCCAAGCGCCCAATCATATGATTGTAATACTGCAGCAAAGGACTGATGCCAGGATCCGCATGGGCTTCCGTCACCCGCCGAAAAGCCCCGATTTCCAGGGAACGCATGGCCCCCTGCAAGCGCCGCAAGGGACCGAGAATGCGCAGACGGAAAAATGCCAACGTCACCAGCACAAAAATCATGAATGCAAACAGTGCCACGGCCGTTCCAATCAGGGTATAGCGGGCATCATGCCCCGCCGCCAATACCAGCTTACGACCACGCAGATGCTCTTCCATGCTGACATCGGAAAGCTGCAATAAAGCCTGAGGCAGGAGGGCCTGGTCCTGTTTGGTCATCAACGCCTGCAAACGCTTCCAGTGCGCATTGGTTTTGACCTGCTCAGGATGCGCCGCTGCAATCCGGGCCAGGTTGCGCTGCAGCACGGGCAGCGCCGCCGCAGAACCGTCAGAATGCCAGGTACGCAAGGTTTCCTGAGAAGTCTGCGCCAAGCTCGCCATGTAGGCCGTATAAGCATCCAGCGTATGCAAATCCTGGTTGGTGTGGACCAGCAGTACACCGAGCAGCAGCAAAGCCAGCACCACAAACTGCACCAGCAAAAAACCAATGGTCCGGAAGGGCGCAAAAGGGATGCGCTTGCGGCTGTCTGACCCGCCACCCGGCAAACGCAAAATCGCCATGGACCTAGAAACTCCCCTTAAACGGAGAAGCGGTTATGGACTCCAGATCAGCAGGATGCTCGGCGCGTGCAGCGCGGCGCATCAGTTGTTCACTGGCCTCGCGCGGGTCCGCGCCAGCGTAGAGCACCCGATAGACCTGCTCGGTAATGGGCATATCCACCCCCAGTCGCTGGGCCAGTAAAAACAAAGCCCGGGCACTGCGCACTCCTTCCGCCTCCTGGCCCAGATCGCGCAATACAGTCTCCAAAGACAAACCCCGCCCCAGGCCCATACCCACCCGGCGATTACGGGACAAATCACTACTGGCCGTCAAAATCAGATCCCCTGCCCCGGTCAATCCCATAAAGGTTTCCGTGCGCCCCCCCAATGCCGTACCCAAACGGTGCAATTCGGCAATACCACGGGTAATCAGCGCGGCGCGGGCACTATCGCCATTGCCCAGCCCATCGGAAATACCCGCCGCAATGGCCAGCACATTTTTGATCGCCCCTCCCAGACATACGCCCGCCACATCATCACTGCGATACACGCGCATCTGGTCACTGGCAAATGCTTCCACCACCCGCCGCGCATCATCCATATTCGCAGCAGCAGCGGTCATGGCCAGAGGCTTACCCATAATCAGATCATGGGCAAAACTCGGCCCGGAAAGTACCACTTTAGGCAAGGTCGGACAGCTTTCATCCAGCACCTGATCCAGACGCAAGGCGCTCGGCAGCTCCAGTCCTTTGGAAGCCAGCACCAGCAGCAGATCCGGGTGTAATGAAGCCTCGGGAATAGTTGCCAGAACCATCCGCAAGGCATGGCTGGGAACCGCCAGCAGCACACCTTCAGCGCCATCCAGCGTTGCCGCCAGATCAGAGCCTATGCCAAGACCGGACGGAAAGCCGATATCGGGAAAAACCGGGGATAAACAGGTGGAATCAATAAAACCCGGTAAAGTTTCCGGGTGGCGTCCCCAGAGCCGCACCGCATGGCCCTGGCGACACAAATGCACCGCCATTGCGGTTCCCCAGTGCCCAGCTCCAAGAACGGCCCAGCGCATGGTTTATTGCGTCGTGTGGCCCACTTGTTCTTGCTGCGCCTGCTGATACAGCGCCTCAAAATTGACGGGATGCAGATGCAGAGGTTGGAAACCGCCGCGTCCCACCATATCCGCCACCACTTCACGGGCATAAGGGAACAGAATGGTCGGACAATGCACAGCTATCAGCGCCGGCAAATGTTCTTCCGGAATATTCTGGATCCGGAACAGCCCCGCCTGCTGCACTTCCACCGCAAAGTAGGTACTCTCACCCGCCTTGGCCTTGACCGTCACGGTCAGGATCACTTCCGTCAAGCCATCCATGCCTTCTACCTGATTGCTGGCCGTATTCAGACCCACATCCACGGTGGGCGCCTCGGTCTGTACAAAACTCAAGGGTGCGTTGGGCGACTCGAAAGAACTGTCCTTCACATATATCCGTTCAATCATGAATACTGCTTCTGCTTCTTCCATAAGATCCTTCTTCATACAGGTGGCTAAAAATACACTCCGCCCAGTCTAACCGAAGACCCCCCTGCGGGGCTATGGAGTGAAAGCCCGAAAATACACTTGCCCTGAAGCGCGCTTCTGTGTACGATTCTCCCCGCTGTCCAGGTCCCCATCGTCTAGCGGCCTAGGACACCGCCCTTTCACGGCGGTAACGGGGGTTCGAACCCCCCTGGGGACGCCAAAAAATTCATCAAGTTAGAAATAGCACTGCTTTTAACTTGATTAAACGCTGCAATTAAAATGCACTCATCTGCAAATGACAGGTGCAACCAGCGCGAGGTGCAGACTGGCGACTACCAACCCCGGAGTTGACCAAGATAAAAACGTGACCGGCTGGCAAGACATCATCCATAAATGCGGATTTCCTTCCCAAACTAAATGTTCCACACCAAACGCGATGCTGGGTCATGGTCAAAAATCACTGAGTCGGAAATGGTCCGTGGCGTTTCCATCCAAGGCAATGAGGCGAAGAGAAATTGCGACCATGTGTTGCAACCATTAGATTTCAATGCAATAGATTTTCTTGGGCGCGTTCCGAATCAGGACGGTAAGAAAAATCTGGCGTTTGCCTACCCCGATGCGCACATCCGCGCACCTAATGGGCATCTTTCCTGGCGGCCATCTCATACCCCCATAAATCACCGCGCCTTCTTGAGCCGCTCATGCGCGCAGGCGGGATAATTCTGCTCCAACGGTCTTTGTAAATAGATTACACGACCTCGGCTTTTGATCAGACCATTTACGCTTTTGCTGGGCGGAAGTACCTGAAATTCACGTCATCCTTATTCGTTAGTAAAAAGCTTTACCTCTTTCTTTGTGCTGTGGCCTTTCTTACACTGTGCGCTACCTTTTCATTTGAGATTTTTATGCGCGCCAGTCAGATTTTCATTCCGACCCTGAAAGAAACTCCCGCTGAGGCGGAACTCGTCAGCCACCAGTTGCTGCTGCGCGGGGGCTTTATTCGCCGCCTTGCCTCGGGATTATATACCTGGATGCCTCTGGGTTTACGGGTATTGCGCAAGGTGGAGCGCATTGTCCGCGAGGAAATGGACCGCAGCGGCGCCCAGGAAGTGCTGATGCCGGTGGTTCAGCCCGCCGAGCTGTGGCAGGAATCAGGACGCTGGGAAAAATACGGGCCGGAACTGCTGCGCCTCAAGGATCGCCACCAGCGCGATTTTTGTCTGGGTCCTACCCATGAAGAAGTCATCAGCGATTTAGCGCGGCGCGAAATTCATTCCTACAAGCAGCTTCCCGTCAATTTTTATCAGATTCAGACCAAGTTCCGCGACGAAATCCGGCCCCGTTTCGGGCTGATGCGTGGTCGCGAATTCATCATGAAAGACGCGTATTCCTTTCATGTGGATCATGCTTCTCTGGAAATCACTTATCAGACCATGTATGACGCTTACCAACGGACGTTCACCCGCCTGGGACTGAATTTTCGGGCCGTGGAAGCAGACAACGGGGCGATTGGCGGCAAGCGTTCCCACGAATTTCATGTCCTGGCAGATTCAGGGGAAGATGCCATTGTGTCCTGCGGCCACTGTGATTACGCAGCCAATATGGAAAAAGCCAGTAGTCCCGCCAAAGGCGCGCCTGTAGAAGCCCCTCTGGAGGCGGCGCTGGTGCAGACGCCGGGCATCCGGACAGTGGCCGAACAGGCTGCCGTGCTGGGCATTTCCAGCAGCCAGATCGTCAAAACCGTGCTGGTCGTGGCGGGTGAGCAACCGGTCATGCTGCTGTTGCGCGGTGATGACGAATTGAACCTGATCAAGGCTGCGCATGCCCTGGAGGTGGACGAAGTCAGAATGGCCACGCCCGAAGAGGCAGAATCCGCTACTGGAGCTCCCCTCGGTTTCATCGGCCCCAAAGATTTAAAAACTTCTATTCGGGTGCTGGCTGATCATCGTACCTTGAACGTCGGCAATTTCAGCACCGGGGCCAATGAAATACATACGCATTGGGTGAATCTCAACTGGGATCGGGATCTTTCTCGCCCGGACAGCGCCGACTTGCGTAATGTCCGGGCGGGTGATCCTTGCCCCCACTGTAGTACCGGTACGCTGGGCATTCGCCGGGGTATTGAGGTAGGGCATGTGTTCCAGCTCGGGCAGGTATACAGTGAGCGCATGAAAATCACCGTACTGGACGAAGGCGGACGCGATGCCACGGTGACCATGGGTTGCTACGGAATTGGGGTATCCCGGGTGGTGGCAGCGGCGGTGGAGCAGCATTTTGACGAGCGCGGCATTATCTGGCCTGCGGCTTTGACGCCCTTCGATGTGGGCATTGTTGCCATCAATGCCCGCAAATTTCCGGAAGTTGCTGCTGCTGCTCAGGCCCTGCATGATCGTCTGGAGCAGGCGGGTTTCAGTGTGCTGCTGGATGATCGTGATGAGCGACCGGGGGTGCAGTTTGCGACCATGGATTTGATCGGCTTGCCGCATCGGGTGGTGGTCAGTGACAAGGTACTGGCGCAGAATGTCTGGGAATATCGGGCGCGCCGCGCCAGCGAAAATAAGCTGGTGAATGAAGCCGAACTGATGGACCGCCTGAATGCGGGTTCTCCCGTTCATCCAGCATAAGGATCAGGATCATGGATAACTTTCCAGTGCAGCATGTTCTGGTGGCCGTGGATTTTTCAGCAATGGCGCTGGCTACCGCCCTGGCGGCGGCTCAGGAAGCGCGGCTGCATCAGGCCAAACTCACCGTAATCCATGTGTTCAACCCGCAAATGCTCAATTTGCAGATGCCCGAGGAAATCCTGCCCCCGACTCTGGATCTTCGGGAAAAGCTGCTGCACCTGGCCCACGCCGAAATGGACAAGCTCCACAAAGCTATGGACAGCGAAGGGATGCAAGCAGAAATGGTCCTGGAGGAAAGTGCGGACAACATTGGCCGCGCCATTGCCGCTTTTGGAAAGGCCCATCAGACCGACCTGATGGTGGTTGGCAGCCATGGTCATAGTGGTCTTGGACGTCTGTTATTGGGTTCTGTAGCCAATGACGTGCTCAACCACGCCCACTGTCCGGTGCTGGTGATCAAACACAGTTGATTCACTGATCCTGGTCAACCCAGGCACTGACAGCCCCGACAAAATGGCTGCTGGCCTGGGTCATGGCGGCAGCCCCACCCGCCGCCGAAGCTGTTTTCAGCGGCACGCTTTCCTGGAATGCATGCTGGGCGATGACCTGATAATTGTGGGCATTCAATAAAGTGGCTGTGCCTGCTATCAGCGCCTGGCCAGCCTGGGGTGCAGTGAAATTTACCACAAAATTATTCAGGTGCAGGCGCAGCACATATTGTGCAGCACCGCTGGACTGCCCGGAGAGCACGGCTTTCCAGTGCTGGCTTTGCTGCAGATGCTGCAGCAGGCGCATATCCAGCATTTCCGCCGGAGTCCCTACCCAACGCGCATCCCGATAAGACAGGAGCATTTGGGGATTCTGATAAAGCAGATGGTATTGGTAGGCGTTGGTATCCAGCCAGGAAGGCGCACTGACCGAGGCCATTTGCAAAACGGCGTGAGCATTGTGCGGTGCTTTTTGGGCTTCGACAGGAGCCGACGAATGCAGCACACTGATATTATAGGGCACCTGCCAGGGAGTCGCCGTAGCGCAACCGCCAAGCAAAAAAGCAGTTCCCAAAAATCCCAGACGGGCTGCGCCCCGTAAACGCGGCATGCGAACAATTCTCATCGGCTTAGTGACCTCCTGCAGAAAAACCCGATTCACCCGGACCCGGGGGTGGCCCCCGGGTTCCGTAAAGCAAGGATTGAGGTGATTGTTTCAGGGATTGGCTGAGGCTGGACAGCGCCTCACTGCTGTGCAGCAGGCTGCTGGTTAATTGCTGTACCTGGGGAAGCGTCTGGTAATTTAACGTATTCATCGCCTGCTCACTGGCAGCACCCAGTTTTTGCAAGGAGTTGGCCGCCTGGGTAGCACTCACCAGAGGGGCTTGCGCCTGCACTGCCAGGGTATCTAAATGCCGGATCAGTTGATGACTGGCGACCATGGTGGATTGGGTAGCGGCGACCATGGCGGGAAGTGCCTTGAGCGCAGGCATCATGGCATCTTCCATTTGCACCAGGTCCTGAGTAGCCTGATCAAGATGCGTCAGAGTTTGCCCGAAACGGGCGCGGTTCTGGTCATTGAGCAGGTCATTCAGTCGGTCCGCCAGCTCATTGCTGCGGTTTACCAGAGACTCGCCGTTGCGGGACAGCACCTCAAAGAAACTGGGGTGCATGGGAATTTCGGCAACCTGACCGGGCTTATGCGCAAGGGGCGCAAAATTGGTTCCCTTATCCGTCAAGGACAGGTAACTGAGGCCCGTGACGCCTTGAGGAGCCAGTTCCGCGAAAGTCGCACGGGTGATGGGTGTGGTTTTCTCGACCTTGATCCTCACCCGAATCATGCGCGGATTGGCCGGATCCAGACCAATAGACGTCACCTCACCTACCCTCACCCCTTTGAATCGCACGGGCGCCTGAATGCTAAGGCCTGTAACACTGTAAGGCGAAATCACATCAAAGTTAACCCCGGGTTTTTCGCCGTGATGCATCCACAATCCGACAATCGCGACCGCGACGCCGAGTAAAAGCAAAAAAACTACCGCGACCAGCGCGTGCGCTCGGCTTTCCAAGAAGGTAGCTCCTGAATGAGATATTTACCTATTGGAGCACAGGAACCGTTGTAAGCCAATCTTTCTGAATAACCTGCTCAATGACAAGTCCCCTTGCCCGCTGGCCCAATGGAAGCAATTGACTTGCCCGGAAACCCATGACTAAATGAGCGAAAACCTCTGGAGCCCTTGCACCTATGGACTTTGATATATTGCGCCGTACCATGATTGATACTCAGATTCGCACCTGGGATGTGCTAGATCCGCGCGTGCTGGCCATCGTCACAGAGGTCAAGCGGGAGTTATTTGTGCCGACCGCCTATCGTCATCTGGCGTTTGCGGATTACGCCATGCCCATTGCCCACGGCGAACATATGTGGACGCCTAAAATGGAAGCTCGTGTCCTTCAGGAGCTGGATTTGCGCGAACATCACCGGGTGCTGGAAATTGGCACAGGTACCGGCCACATGGCCGCACTTATGGCCAGACTGAGTGGCATGGTGCATAGCGTCGAGGATCGTGCAGATTTATCGCAAATGGCGGAAGGCCATCTGCGCGTACAAGGCATTCATAATGTGCAGCTCCATGTTGGCGATGGCTCATGCGGCTGGGCTGGTCATGCGCCCTATGATGCCATTTGTGTCACTGGCTCTTTGCCCGTATTGCCCGAGGCATTCAAAGAACAACTGGCGGTGGGTGGGCGTCTGGTCGCCATTATAGGTAAAGGGCCAGCCATGCGCGCCCAGCGCATCTCGCGCACCCAGCAGGACGTTTATGAAACTGCCGTACTTTTTGAAACTGAAGTCACTCCCCTGCGGCATGCCCCACTCCCCGGTCGTTTTGTTTTTTGAGTGGCCATGCGCATTGAAGCCCCGCAGAGTCTGATCCTGACCATTGATATGCAGGATCGTCTGCTGGGGGCTATTCCCGAGACAAAACGCAATAAAGTCATTCAAAACTCTGCACACTTGCTGGCTGCTGCGACGACACTGGAAATTCCGTGCCTGGCTACCGCGCAATATCCCCAAGGACTGGGGCCGATTCGTCCTGATCTTCGGTCATTTTGTTCACAATCTTTTGATAAAACGGTTTTTTCCTGCTGGCGGCATGCTCCGCTCCGAAACTTGCTGGAAACTGGGCAGAGTCGTCGTCAGATTATCCTGACCGGAGTCGAAACCCATATTTGTGTTCTGCAAACCGCTCTGGATCTGCACAGCGCTGGTTGGCAGCCTGTTGTCGTCGCCGATGCCTGCGCCAGCCGCGACGACGCAAATGGCCAATCGGCCCTGTTGCGACTGCGTCAGGCGGGTATCACCGTCGCGGTGGCAGAGTCGGTATTTTATGAATGGCTTGGTGACGCGGCCCATCCCCAATTTCGGAGTCTCGCCCCGGCCTGGCGCTGAAACGGAGTAATTTCCCATGCAATCCCCTGCTCTCTCTTACAGCATCCATCTGGAACCCGAGGCGCATTTGTTCCGGGTCACCCTGGAAATCCCCGAGCCCGATCCTGATGGGCAGGTACTGGCTTTGCCGGCCTGGGTTCCGGGCAGTTACACCATCCGCGATCTGGCCCGCCACATTACCCAGATATCCGCAGAATCCCGGGGCGCAGCAGTCCAACTGCGCAAAATGGCCACTGATCGCTGGGTTTGTGCCGCTGTAAAAGCGCCTCTCCAGATTTCTTATCGTGTTTATGCGCTGGATCAATCGGTGCGCACGGCTTTTCTGGATCAACTGGGCGGGTTTTTTAATGGTCCCGCCCTGTTTTTGCGGGTTGTCGGTCAGGAGCAGCAAATCCATGCCTTGCGCATTACTGGCCCGGAGCATTGGCAGTTGGGGACTTCCATGCCCCGCGTGGCGGGTGAAACTTGGGGATGGGGTCAGTTTCAGGCAGAAAATTATCGGGCATTCATTGATCATCCGCTGTTGATGGGTACGCTGACCCTGCTGAATTTTGAAGCGGGCGGGTTGCCTCACCACTTACTGATTCAGGGAGAACATCAGGCTGATCTGCAGGCGCTGGGACAAGACATGGCCCGCATTTGTGACTGGCAGCAGAAGTTCTGGGGTGAGTCGCCCTTTCGGGAATATCATTTTTTGTGCAAGGCGCGCAGCAACGACTATGGCGGTCTGGAGCATCGGGCTTCCAGCGCTCTGGTTTGCGCCCGGGATGACCTGACTGGCCACGACCCCAAAAATTATCGGCGCTTTCTGGGGCTGGTCAGCCATGAATATTTTCATAGCTGGCTGGTACAGGCCATCAAGCCAGCGGTATTCAGTGCCAGCAGTCTGGATCGGGCGGAACTTTCCGGGGATCTCTGGATATTTGAAGGGATTACCTCTTACTACGATGATCTCTGCCTCTGTCGTGCCGGTTTAATCAGTCCGGAACAATACCTGCAAGGGGTCGCGCAGGAATGGACGCGCCTGCAAAGACGCCCTGGCCAATATCTGCAAAGTCTGGCAGAATCCAGCGAGGACGCTTGGCTCAAGCTTTATCACCCCCACGTCAACAGCGCCAATTTTGAAATCAGTTATTACAACAAGGGGGCGCTGCTCGCCCTCTGTCTGGACTTGAGCCTGCGTCTGGAAAGTGCAGGCCGTTTGAGTCTGGATAACTTGCTGATGCACTTCTGGAAAGAGCATGGACAGACTGGCAAGGCACTCCCCGAGGGAGAAGCCCTGCAACAAATAGCCGACCTTGCTGGTACGCAAATGGCAGAACAGTTGAAAACCTGGATAGAAGCCCGCGCCGAACTGCCTCTGGAAGCTCTCCTGGCACGCATGGGCATTGCCCTGCACAGCCGTCCCGCCACCAGTCTGAGTGATTCAGGCGGCGAGGCGGCTGCGACCGTGCCGACGGCCTGGATTGGTGCCCACTGGCAAAGCCAGCCGCAAGGCGCACAAATCCGTCAGGTCCTCAGCGGCAGCCCGGCAGAAGCGGCCGGTTTGTCACCCGATGACCTCCTCGTTGCTTTGGAAGGAATACGCTGCACGGCGGACAGTTTCGCCGGGCAGATCAGCACCGGCATACCTGGCTGCCCGCTACGCCTTCACTACTTTCGCGATGACGTACTCTACGAGACCCATCTGACCCCCGTCGCCCCGCCGCAGGATACCTTCTGGCTGGAGTGGCTGGAGGACGTTGACGCAGTGGTAAGTGCCCGCCGCAGCGCCTGGCTAAGGTAAAAGTCCGTTGATACGGTGACAGGCGAGGTCGGTACAGATGATGCTGAGTGGCACGTCCCAGGGTTCGCGGGGGACTCTGGCTAACTGCTGAAAAGCATGGCCGACCCCCAGCAGACGCGGGTGTTGCCAATGCTGCCGGTGGGACATGCTGGCGAGACTGCGATCATAAAAACCCCCGCCCATTCCCAGACGGTAACCTTCTGCATCAAACGCCACCAGGGGTAAAATCAGCAAATCCAGCGCCTGCGGGGTTATCAGCAAATCGGCTGCTACCTGAGGCTCGGGAATGCGGAAGCCATTCGGACGCATGCGGCTCTCCCCATGAAAAGGCGCGAAACGCAGTTTTTGCGCAAAATTCCCTGATAATACCGGTAAATAGAACTGTTTGTGACGGCTCAGACGATGGTACATCAGCGGGAGAGGATTGATTTCGCCCTGCATGGGCCAATAGAGGGCAATGCGCCGGGCCTTTTTGTAATGACTGAGCTGGAGAATTTGACGGGATAGTGCCAGCGCCGCCTGCTGTAAATGCTGCGGAGAAAGAGACTGACGTTGCTGTCGCATTTTTCTGCGCAAGCCGCCCTTGGAAACCGGATCGGATGGATCTGGTGCTTCAGTTTCAGAAAACAAAAGACCTCCCGCGATGGTCGTGCGGCCCGCTACCCCCAGAACCTGATGAACAGGTGGGAATCCACACATCGCTTCAGGCTACTCCGCAAGGGAGCTGCACACCACGATGATGACTGGGGACTCCCTGGATAGACAGTATTGGTTCAGGAATCGTCTCGGCCACTCGTGCCTCGCAGGAGGCAATTTCAAGTTACTCTGCCCCCCTGGCCCTGTCAACCAGTTGCTGCAGACGCTGTTCGACAAGTTGCAGATCATGCTCACGCGCCAGCAATGTCTGCCGGGTACGCTGCAAATCCGCCGCCAGATTCACGGCCACCATCAGGGTGGCGCGTTCCCGGCTCAGTAATTTGCCACGGCTTCGCGCCACTTCCAGTTGCTGATTGAGTAGGCGCACAGCTTCCAGCAACAGCTCCCGTTCTTCATCCGGACAGGGTATCTGATAATGCTGATCCAGCAGGGTGACTGAAATTTGTTGCACGGCGTTTGTGGGTTTGGCTTCGGACACAGACTTCTCCCTGGTGATTTTATAGTTCGTTTTCCCAACAATTGACCTGCGCCAGCAGATCATTCAGGCGCAAACAGATTTCTTCCTGACGCTCTTGCAGCATCCGGTTTTCCGCTTTCAGCTTTTGAATTTGGGCCTGCAGGGCTTGCACGGAATGCTTGTTGCGACTATCTCCTTCCAGTTGCCGACGCAATCCGCGATAATCCGTGATAGCATTCTCCAACTCTGCAAACAGGGATTCATATCGGGATTCTAACACTGCGCCACCCACTTTTAGCCGGACATTCCGACACCGAGTTTACGAAGCACCTCCATCATTTGCAAATTGAAGCAGGTTTGTTGCGCCCATGCCCTTATCCGAATCATTAAAACGTACGCGCAGTTTTCGCTTTCGCCTGGGTGTTGCGGCACTGTTGATGCTCCTGGCTATTCTGGGGGTTGTCTTGCGGGTACTGGACCTGCAGGTACTGCATTACTCCAAATTTCGCGAGCTGGCCTATGACAATCATGTGGCTCTGGTGCCCCTGGCTCCGCCTCGGGGCGTGATTCTGGCGGATCATGGGGAGGTTCTGGCAGAAAACCTGCCCACCTATGCCCTCGAAATCACCCCGGATCAGGTCCCCCATCTGCAACAAAGCCTGCAATTTTTGCAGCATCTTCTGAACTTGAGCCCGGAAGATCTGCAGCAATTTGCCGCACGGCGCGCTGGCAAGCCGGACTTCGACCCGATTGTTTTGAAGGCTGACCTGAATCCGACGCAAATTGCAGCCGTATCCGTCCGCGCCATGGAACTGCCGGGCGTGCGTATTGCCGCCATGATGCATCGCCATTATCCCTATGACGCCTTGTTTTCCCATGTCGTCGGTTATGTCGGGCCGATTACCGCTGCCGATCTGAAAGATTTTCATGCCAGTAAATATGTGGGTCGCAATTATATTGGCAAAAACGGCCTGGAACGTTATTACGAACGCCAGCTGCGCGGCGTCATGGGTTATGAAATCAAGGATATTAACGCTCGGGGTTTACCGGTAGGCACCCTCCGCCAGATTGCCGCTCATCCTGGTAGTAATCTGATTACCCATCTCCGTCTGCGGGTTCAGGAGGCAGGGGCAGAAGCGTTGCAGGGGAAAGGCTATCGCGGTGCGGTCATCGCCATGGATCCCAATAATGGTGGCATTCTCGCCATGGTCACCAGTCCCAGCTTTAATGCCAACTGGTTTGTGGACGGCATCAGTAATGCGCACTGGCAATCGCTGCTCAACAATCCGGGCCGGCCACTCATGAACCGGGCCGATAACGGTTTGTACCCGCCGGGTTCCTGCGCAAAGCCTTTTTATACCATTCAGGCCGTCCAGGAAGGCGTGATCAGTCCGGATTTCCATACTTACTGCCCCGGCAATTATCAGTTGGGAGGACACACCTACTGGGACTGGAATCGGGGTGGTTTCGGGGAGACCGGCATCACCAAGGCATTGGCCTGGTCCGTTGATGTTTTCTACTACAAGCTGGCCGTAAAAATGGGAATTGATTTGCAGGACAAGACCCTCTGGCGTTTCGGCTTCGGGCAGAAAACGCCCATTGATCTGCCCGGTGGCGCAAACGGTCTGGTCCCGACTCCAGCCTGGAAACGCGCGCATCTTCATGCCCCCTGGTACACCGGTGACTCGGTGATTTTGGGTATTGGTCAGGGCTATCTACTGGAAACGCCGCTACAACTGGTCCGCGCCGTTTCTGCCCTCGCCAATGGCGGCTATCTCGTGCAGCCCCAGGTCGCCAAGGCCTTCATTGACCCGCAAAGCGGCAAGACTATTCCTATTCCCAATGCCGCACCCGTAAATCTGCATATTTCTGCCGAGGCCATGCATGCGGTGCATCTGGGGATGGAAGCCTGCGTCAATACTGGCACCTGCCATACGGTGAGCATTCCCGGTATCAGCATTGCTGGCAAAACCGGTACCGCCCAGGTCCCTATGGGCTATAAAAATGGCCACACTATTTACAACAATGACTCGCTGTTTATTGGCTGGGCACCCGTGGATCATCCCAAAATTGCCGTAGCGGTGGTGGTCGAAAATGGCGGATACAATGCCTGGCAAGCCCTACCGGTAGCCCGTGCAGTCATTAAGGCGTATTTGCAGCCGGACCAAACGCCTCCAGCTCCAGCTCCAGCTCCAGCTCCGCAAAAATTATCCACAAAATTGTCGGCAAAGGTTGCTCAATCGGCAAGCGCGCATTATGATGCGCCCCTTAGTCATGGGGAGAAAGGTTCTGTCAACCCTCGCCCCGCTCAATCCACAGCACAATAAGGAGTACTGAAAATGACAGATTTTGCGATTGCGGCCATACCGCGTGAAGAAAACGGCCGCCGCGCCAGTCGTCGCCTGCGCCGTACGGGCATGGTACCGGCCGTGCTTTATGGGGATAACAAGGCAGCGATGGGTCTGAGTATTGAAGCGCGCCTGTTGCGCAAGCTCCTCGCCGACGAACGGGCCTACACGCATGTGATCGCCCTGGAATTCCCCAGGGGTAAGGAAACCGCCCTGATCCGTGATATCCAGATGCATCCCTACAAGGAAGAAGTCCTGCACATGGATTTCATGCGGGTCCATGCCGGTGAAACCGTCCGCTTGCATGTGCCCATCCACTTCCTCAACGAAAGCACCTGCGTGGGTATTAAGGCCGGTGGCGTATTGCACCGCGCACTGACGGACGTGGAAGTGGAGGCACCGGTCGATCGTCTGCCCGAAGCCATTGAAGTGGACATAGCCAAACTTGAAAAAGGCGAGAGCCTGCATCTGTCGCAGATCAGCCTGCCGGCCGGAGTCATTCTGATTCCGCTCCAGCATGAAGACGATAAGGAAATTGTCTCCATTCATAGCCCCCGTACCGGCGCTGAAGCGGAAGAAACCCCCGAAGCCGCCGAGTGAGGTAAAATGGACTGGTTGCTGGCGTGGCTGGGAAATCCCGGGGCAGAATACGCCCGCACCCGCCACAATGCCGGTTTCTGGGCGCTCCAAACCTTTGCAGAAAAGGCTGGAGCGTCTTTACGTTTGGAATCACGCTGGCATTGTCTGGCTGCAACCACACAAAATTCAGGACAACAACTGGGCTTGTGCCTGCCCCAGGATTTCATGAACCGCAGCGGTGCTCCGGTCCAGTCTATGGCCGCTTTTTACAAGGTACCTGCGGCGCGTATTTTAGTGATACACGACGAGCTTGATCTACCGCCCGGTACGGCGCGTCTGAAATGGAGTGGCGGACATGGCGGACATAACGGCTTGCGCGATCTGGATCGGGCGCTGGGCACACGAGATTACTGGCGCCTGCGCCTTGGCATTGGGCACCCCGGGCACAAGAATGCTGTGATAAATTATGTACTGGGCGTGCCTTCGGCAATGGATAAATCCGCGATTGACCTGGCGATTGAGCACAGCCTGGCGGTTCTTCCGGAATTTCTTGATGGTCGCAGTGATGCGGCACAGAAAACCCTGCACAGCGATTAGGAGTTTTTTATGGCTTTGGCCTGTGGCATCGTCGGTCTCCCCAATGTGGGCAAATCCACTCTGTTCAATGCGATCACCAAAGCCGGTATCGCCGCTGAAAATTATCCTTTCTGCACCATTGAACCCAATGTCGGTCTGGTATCCGTGCCGGACCCCCGCTTGCAGGCATTGATTGAAATCGTCAAGCCCCAAAATGTGGTTCCGGCCACCATGGAGTTTGTGGATATTGCCGGACTGGTGGCGGGCGCTGCCCAGGGCGAGGGTTTGGGAAACCAGTTTCTGGCCCACATTCGGGAAACGGACGCTATCGCCCTGGTTACGCGCTGCTTTGAAGATCCCAACGTCGTTCATGTCAGCGGTCAGGTGGACCCTGTGGCCGATCTGGATACGGTATTGACGGAGCTGATTCTGGCGGATATCAGTACGGTCGAAAAAGCTCAGGCGCGGGTTGCCCGCCAGGCCAAGGGTGGCAACAAGGATGCCGTCGCCGAAGCCGCTGCCATGGCCCGCCTGCTACCGCATCTCAATAGTGGCAAACCTGCCGCGAGTCTCAGCATGAGTGCTGAAGAAAAAGCCCATTTGCGTGGCCTGTTTTTGCTTACCATGAAACCCATGATGGTCATTGCCAATGTGGCGGAAGATGAAATTCAGGATGGACCCTGGCGTCCGCTTCTGGAAGCCTGGGCGGGCGAACGTCATGCCAGTGTGGTTCCGGTATGTGCAGCTATTGAATCTGAACTGGCTGAACTGGAAGCTGAAGAGCAGAGCGCCTTTCTGCAGGACCTCGGGCTGGAAGAACCCGGACTGAATCGTATCATCCGCGCCGCCTATGGCCTGCTGGGCCTGCAGACCTATTTTACGGCTGGCATCAAGGAAGTACGAGCCTGGACCATTCCCATCGGGGCCACTGCCCCCCAGGCAGCTGGCGTCATTCATAGTGATTTCGAGCGGGGTTTCATCCGCGCCCAGACTATCGCCTACGCAGATTTCGTCCAGTACCGGGGCGAGCATGGTGCCAAGGAAGCGGGCAGAATGCGTGCGGAAGGTAAGGATTATGTCGTCCATGATGGCGACGTACTGAATTTTTTGTTTAACGTGTGAGATGGAGACCTGTTGAGCCAGAGGTCAACCTGCTGAAGGGGAAACTTTTCTCTTAGACTCAGCAGCATCGGCAGGAGGCGGACCCACATTAATCAGTGGAGCCAACTCCTGCAATGCCTGCCAGTAAACCCGTCGTTTAAAGGCGATGATTTCCCGGGCAGGCATCCAGAAATCCACCCAGCGCCAGGTTTCAAACTCAGGATGCTGAGTCGTCAAGGTGTTAATTTCCGCCTCATCGCCTTCGAAACGCAGCAAAAACCAGATTTGTTTCTGCCCGCGATAGCGGCGTCGCTGGGCACGATGCCGGGAACAGGGAACCTCGTAACGCAGCCACCCCTGAGTCCGCCCAAGAATACAGACCTTGGCCGTACCCACTTCCTCTTCGAGCTCACGGAACATGGCTTGTTCTGGTGTTTCCGCATGATCAATACCGCCTTGCGGAAACTGCCAGGCATTCTCACCCCGGCGTTTGGCCCACAACACCTGATTGTGTTCGTTGCAAATAATCATGCCCACATTGGGGCGATAGCCGTCTGCGTCTATCATGTTCATCGTCTCTACCGATGCCTTTTCCCCAATATAGCACGAGACAGAGCCTGCGTCAGTCTGTCAGACTGTGTAAAATTTCCAGGGGATAACGATTTCCGGCCAGATAATCCGCAATACAACGCTGCACCATGACATTACGCAGGTGTCCGCTCTGCGCCTGTATTTCTGCCGGGATCATCCACACCGGACCAATAATTCCGGTATCCAGCTTGTAGTCTGAACGCTGAGTACCCAACTTCCCGCCAAAAGCGAAACGCAGGTAGGTCAAATCTTTGGCGGGATGTTCCCAATGATAAATGCCCGTGAGATATTCGGGCTCAAAGGCATAAGCGGTCTCTTCCAGAGTTTCCCGTACAACCGCGTCAAGCAGTGTTTCACCAGGGTCCCAGTGACCAGCAGGCTGATTGAAACATCGGCGTCCTTCTACCATTTCTTCAACCAGCAAAAAATGTCCCTCTTGCTCCACAATTGCAGCAACCGTCACATGCGGCTTCCAGACCATGATTATGACTCCCTTTGCCGTTCGATTTCGCTGAGTTCTCGCCACTGTCCTGGAGCCAGATCATCCAAAATGAAAGGTCCGAATGCCTCCCGATGCAGGCTCAACACCAAATTATCCAAAGCCACAAACATACGCCGCACCTCGTGATAACGTCCTTCATGGAGGGT